>JAFAHI010000331.1 GCA_019237325.1 Verrucomicrobiota bacterium
TAGTCGACCGTCAAATTTTCCGGCAAACCGATTATCGTCACGCTTTAAAGTCATTTCGGGAAGCCATGTCCAGTGAATCAGATGCCAGCGCCATCTTCGAAACTGGGAGAGTGCTGGCAAAAAAAACATTGAGAATCGCTGATGCGGTTATTCGCCCGGACGACAGCGCGGAGTACTCCGCTGATACGGTCCGTTGCGATTATGGCCATGAGTATGTCTTCCACATTTCAAAAGGAAGCGACCACTCGGGCGCGGCGTTGGTGATCACCACCGGTGCGGGCCGTCACATCCTCTTTAATGCTGAGATCGATTTTCTGCGCGAAGTCTGTTTGACGATCGAACGACGCCTCGAAGCGATCGATCGGGAGAAAGAAAACATTGAACGAGCCCGCCGAGAGGCTCACCTGGTGAAACAACTGGTGGAGGCGGAGTTGCGCGCTCTGCGCGCTCAAATCAATCCGCATTTTTTGTTCAACTCACTCAACAGTATCGCGGCTCTGATCACTGCGGAACCGGAAGCCGCCGAGGAAATGATCATTCGCCTAGCGAAGATCTTTCGACATGTGCTGACCTACCACGATCGCCCCTTTAGCTCGGTCAACGAAGAGATCTCTTTTCTCCAGACCTATTTAGAGATCGAAAGGGTCCGGTTTGGGGACCGGCTGCAGGTGAACTTCGATATTGAGGCATCGACCTCGCAACTCGCAATTCCGACTTTCATTCTTCAACCTTTGGTAGAGAACTCGCTCAAACATGGGTTAGGGCCAAAGGTGGGTGAGAATCTCCTGACCATTCGAGCCCGACAACTGAGCCAGCATCTCGAGCTTACGGTCGAGGACAATGGTGTTGGCGCGAGTGTCATTAAGAAGGTCGCTAGCCGAGACTGCATCGGCCTAGGGCTTCGAAACGTGGAAGAACGCTTGCAAACGGTCTACCGCGGCGACGCGCAATTTAGATTTGAAAGTGTGCCTCGCATCGGATCACGCGCACAGATTCTGATTCCGATTACCAGGAAAAGCCAGCTCCGAGAGGACGCAACGGAGGCGGTGCGAATTTAGCGCTCGATGAAAAAGTTGCGCTGCTTGCTTATTGATGACGAACCAAATGCTCGGCTGCGATTACGCAGGCTGTTGCAGGACGAAGAGCACATCGAGGTTATCGGTGAAGCGAAAGATGGTCTCGAGGCGGTGGCCGAGATTCAACGGTTGCAGCCGGACTTAGTGTTCTTGGACGTACAGATGCCGGGGTTAGACGGCTTCGAAATCCTCAAAGCATTGCCGGCTGACTTGACGTTACCACTGATTATTTTTGTCACGGGTTTTCATGAACACGCCATGGCGGCGTTCGATGCTAACGCGATCGCTTATTTGTTGAAACCGATCGAATCGGAACGCCTCCGGGAGATGGTGGAGCGCGCCTGGCGATTACATCAGTTTGCCGAGGACCGGGCACAAGTGGCCGATCAAATTCATCGTTTTAGCGCCGGCGTCACCCGAAATTTTCAACAGATCGTAGCTCGAAAACTGGATCGGTTCCTACTTCTGGATCCCACCGATGTCCTCTATTTCTACATCGATCACGGGATTGTGCGAGCACGCACCAACACGGACACGGTTTGGGTAAACTATCAAATTAGCGATTTAGAACAGGGCTTAACCGAGCTCAACTTCTTTCGGGCACATCGCTCGTCTTTGGTGAACTTGCGCCGGGTAAAAGAGATCCGGCCAGCCGCGCGCAGCGCTTTCATGCTGGTTATGGATGATCCCACTAACACCCAAATCGAGGTAAGCGAACGCCAAGCTCGGGCGCTGCGGAACATCATACCTGGGCTGTAGGCGCGTTTGGCATTTGGCGTTTGGCGTGCGGGCGATGCGGCCGTGATGCGCCCACGATCGGTAGGGCGAAGAACTCGGCGCGCCCACGATGTTGTTTCGCAAATGAATTAATCCGCGCCGGTTTTGAGCCGTTCAGTGCGCGCGGCATCCCCATCGCCCCTCAATTCGTACCGCTTGAACCGCAAGAGATTTCTGAGCATCGCGCGCGCTGGGTCGCGGCTCAAAACCGGCGCGGATTAGCGGAATACCGAAACCGCACGGTGGGCGCGCCTAGTTTTTCGCCCTACCGAATCATAGTCCGGGAGCCTCGCCCTACCAAAGACGGCCGACCGTTCCTACCTACCGCCGGCTAATAGTTTCTCCCACTTCAGCACGCACAGTTTCCAATAGCTGGGATTGGTCGCGCAATAGATCGAAGCGAGCTCGCTGAGGGTATTGTGACCCTTAAACGGTCGACGATTCAGGAGCTCTGCTGCGTAATAGATCGATTGCTCGGAGGTGGCAAACCGCTTCGTGCCAAACCGGGTCATCAAGCCCATCCAATTATTTTTGTGACGGGCTGCTGCGCTCTTCCAGGCACCTGATTCATGGCCTGAGATCGCTACTAACAGAATTGGATCGATATTATTTTCGCGAGCGGCCTCAATAAAGACCTTGCCGTAACCCGCCGGCACCTTCCTTTCTAGCTTGACCGGGTCAACCGGACGAAAGATGCGAAAGCTCTCTTCCGAAGCGTGCATAACTGCCGGTAGACCAAAAGCTAGCAGACTACAGATGACCCAACTCTTCATGGAACCGCCCTTGTTTCATAATAATTCGGATCGCGCAACAAATTTTTTGTCCGTTACATGACAAAAAACGATCCACGAATACCAAAATCGGTCAAAAACGGACCGCGAATGGACGCAGATCTACGCAATCAAGACACAAGCGCTTGAACCGCGAATGGATCCGCCTTCGCGGTTTCTATCTGCGTTCACCTGCCGTTGAGGTTTTCCGATTCGTGTCAATTCGCGGTTGCTTTTGGCTTGCTCTTCCCATGTTTGAAGTATGACGCCATTGACTACTGAGAAATGTACTGCTTGCCGTCGAGAATCCCCTCCAGTGACCGAAGCCGAGATCGCGGTGCTCAAGCCACAAATCCCGGATTGGACGATGTTGGAGCGCGAAGGAATCCCACGGTTAGAGCGAGTTTTTCGATTCCAGAACTTTGCCGAAGCTCTGCGCTTCAGCAATCGGGTCGGCGACCTGGCAGAAGAGGAAGGCCATCATCCAGCGATTCTCACTGAGTGGGGCCGCGTCACAGTAACGCTGTGGACCCACAAGATTCGCGGACTCCACCGCAACGACTTTGTCATGGCGGCGAAGGTGGATGAGTTCTATGGCGCGGGATTGGAGAGTAGCTTCCTAGATTCTAGCTCCTAACTCCTTTGCCCTGTTTCCCGGACAAGTAGAGCATGATGTCCGTCTTCGAAATACTGCCGATCAAGCGGCAAGAATCTAGGTCATCGACTACTGGCAGTCGCTCGGAGCGGACCTCGGAGAATCTCTCGAAAGCGTCGCCCATGCCTTGGAAAGGCGAGATCCGCGGAAAAGCTTCGTTCATGAGGTCAGTCGCGATGAACATTGTGGCCAGCTCAGGCCGATCCAGGTATTCCTTGATATCGTGCAAAGACACAGCGCCGAGAAACTGATTATTTTCTCCGACAATGTAGATGTGCTGAAATGGGTGCTGAACAAAAGTCTGGGCAATCTCAGCAAAAGTGGCTTTCGCCGGGAGCGTGATCGGATCGAGCTGAATAAGATCAGCAATTTTGGCCTCAGCCAGTTGTTGATTGAAAAAGGACGCGCCTTTGCGTTCGAGAGACTCACCATAGACAAATCGCTTTTCGAAGATGCTGCTACAGTAGTAAGCGATGACGCAAGTCACCATGAGCAACGGCGCCAACGTATAATCGAGGGTAAGTTCAAACCCCATTAGAATCGACATGAGTGGTGCACCGGTAGTCGCGGCAATGAATGAGCCCATGCCGACAATGCCGTACATACCGGGATCCACGTGAAAACTGGGAAAGAGTACAAGCAAGCATCGGCCATACAACATCCCCAGGGCGGCGCCTATGAAAAGCGTCGGGGTGAACACCCCGCCGACTGCACCGGAGCCGAAGGTAGCCGCCGTTGCCACCACCTTCAGTAGCAGAATCGCGAGAATTTCATTGGAGAACCAATTTTCGCGAAACAGGGTATCAAGCAGCCCCTGACCGTTGCCGCAAACGTCAGGACTAATCATGGCTAACAAGCCAACGATGGCGCCGCCGAGCGCGAGCTTGGCGGGCGGACTGAGCAATATTTTCGAGAAGAGCCGCTCAATGCTGCGTAAAAAGCGGAGATAGACCGGAGCCAAGAGTCCCGATATCAGCCCCATAAGGGACAGAAAAAGGATCTCCCAATAACTATGCAAAGTGAACCCTGGAGATTTGTAGATGGGTCCGCCGCCATGCAAAAGCTGCGCAGTGAAGGTCGCGACCACGGCCGCTATAATGAGCGGCCCCAGCGATTCGACAGCGACCGTTCCTAAAATGATCTCTGCTACGAAAAAAGAACCAGCAATCGGCGCGTTGTAGGCGCTGGCGATGCCGGCCGCAGCCCCGCATGCCACTAAGTGGCGCCGTTGAGCAACTGGAAAACTGCGGGCCCGGCCTACCAGTGATGCAACCAGGGAGGAGATCTGAACCAAGGGTCCCTCCCGTCCAATTGAGGCTCCTGTACTGATGGAAAAAAGAGCAGAGACACTCTTCACCAAGCTGACCGCCACCGAAATGTTGCCATTGCCCACCACGATTGCTTCCATGTAATCCGTTGTGGTTTTTTGCCGCAGCCGCATAGTGAAACGGTTGCCAAGCCAGAGGGTCAACCCCGCCAAAAATCCGCCAACTATCGGCACTGCGAGCTTCTGCCAAAGCGGGAGCTGCGCAAATGAGGAAATGATTTCCGCATCGCTACCGGTCGCCAGAAAATGCACGATGTCGGTTGCGCGCCGGAAACATTCAGACGCAACCGCGCCGAGTAGGCCGATCAAGCCCGCCCATAGCAACATGACCTGCCGTTCGCGAATGTGGAAGCGGTCAGCGAACCAGACCTTTAATTTCAGCAGCTGCTGGACGAAAGGCGATGGGTACCGCGGGTTTATATTTGGCCGGTCTTGATCCATACCAGGCTCGGTTAGAAAATCTCACGCAAAGCAGACTACGCCAGTTGATTCAGCAATCGGCTTAGGGGAGAAAGGCTTCGTCGGCCAGGGACGCAAAGTCGCAAAGGAAAGACGGAGCTTGAACCTGCGATAACTGAGAGATTCACAATACACAAAGATCACAAAGGGCACGAAGACAGACGAAACTAGAGGCTATGGAGATCTGTCTTTTGATTCACTCGTCCGTCTTTCTGCCCTTTAAGTACTGTCACATTCAATCCGTCTTTTCTTTGCTACTTCGGGACTTTGCGTGAGATTTTCCGCTTGGTTGCGGCTGCGCCCGCCCTGTCTCCATGATCACTTCGAAGCTCGCACCTTGGCTCTTTCTAGCGGTAACCTGGCTTGTTCCCATTACGGGACTGGCTCAAAAGAAGCCGAGAATCGTTTTTATCACGCACGCTCAAACCGGCGACCCTTTTTGGGACGTTGTTCGCAAAGGCGCGGAAACCGCGGCTCAGGAGACAGATTCTGACGTCCAATATCAGTCCCCGGGAAAATTCGATTTGGTGGAAATGTCACACCTGATTGATGCCGCGGTCGCATCGAAGCCCGATGGCCTGATCGTCTCTATTCCTGACGCCAAGGTGCTGGGGAAATCAATACAAGCCGCGGTGGCTGCAAAGATTCCGGTTATTTCGGTGAATTCGGGGTTAAGCGTGTCTCATCAGCTTGGATGTCTGATGCACATTGGACAGGAAGAGGAATCTGCCGGGAGGATGGCCGGTGAAAGGATGAAAGACATCGGCGCAAAAGAGGTCGTAGTTCTCAATCAAGAGGCTGGTAACGTGGGTCTCGATCAAAGAGTCAAAGGATTTAAAGATGGTTTTGAAGGCCCTTTCCATCATGTGCATGTACTTCCGGTGAGAATCGACTTTTGGGCATGCTACAACACGGTCGTTGCGCACCTGCAGCAACATCCGGAGATTGACGGGATTTTGGCTTTGGGTCCCGTGGCGGCTACGCCGGCTCTGAAAGCAGTTGTCGACGTGGACGAGGTGGGCAAAATCAAGCTCTGCACGTTCGATATCTCACGAGAAGTGGCCGAGGCATTATCAAAGAAACAAATGAGTTTTGCTGTCGACCAGCAACAATGGTTGCAAGGATATCTGCCGGTTGTTTTCTTAGCCAACTACGCAAAACACGGCGCCCTGCCCAAAAACGATCTAATCCTGACCGGGCCAAGCTTCGTAACCCCGGAGAACGTCGACAGAGTTGCGAATTTGATCAGCAAAGGTTCTCCGTGAGAGATGAATGTCCCGTAGGGACTACTGAAGGTAGCCAGGTATGAAATGCCTGGCTAGGCAAACTGAAACGAGGTCCGGGACGATCTAGTATTGTATGCCTAACGCGTTGATCAATGTGTCCAACCGGCTGCCGGTTGCGGTCAAAAACGGCGAGTTGATCAAATCGTCCGGCGGTCTGGTGGCCGCATTGGAAGGGCTCCCGAAGGGACACTACGAACAGAAATGGATCGGCTGGCCGGGAGCAGAAATCACAGACCCGAAGGAACAACACCAAATCGGACGGAAGCTCGCTGACAAATATGGCTGCATTCCCGTTTTTCTTGGCAAAGAAGAAGCTGCCGGGTTTTACGAAGGATTTTCAAATTCCAGCATCTGGCCTTTGCTACATTATTTACCGAACTATCTGCGGTACGAACCTGAGTGGTGGGCGGACTATCCAAAGGTTAACCAGAGTTTTGCCGATAAAGTGCTG
>JAFAHI010000346.1 GCA_019237325.1 Verrucomicrobiota bacterium
CGCCAAATCTCTACTTCAACCGCAATACGATTGCCAAACAAAAGGTGCGCAAGCAAGACGTAGAAGATATTGCCGCTCAGGCAGCCGAGTCTATTCCTGGTGTGGGCGATGTTTACACAGCCTTCCAATTTTATATGGGGCAAATGCCGCCATCACCAAATAATGATGCTGTAAAGCGCAGCTATTACCTCAGCCGTAGCGGCGATATGTATATAATGCCAAGACCGGGTTATATCTTCAGCACCGAGCCAAATGGTACAAGCCATGGCACTCCGTTTCGCTACGACTCGCAAGTTCCACTAATGATAATGGGGCCGGGCATAAGAGCCGGACGCTACAATCAAGATGCAAGCCCTGCGGATATCGCGCCGACTGTGGCAGCGCTGCTGCAAGTGAATGTGCCGTCGCTTTGCGAAGGACGCGTTCTAGGAGAAGCGCTCAACCCGATGTATGGACCAGCCAGACCACTAGGGCTGACAGCGCCACAACAACCTCAGTAGCTGTACCACATGGTATAGCTCGGCGGCAATTGCAATGAAGGAGCGCCGGCGGCTCGCCGGCATCTACATAGCAATGCTTACGAAAGCAGATACTTAGGAAAGCGCATACTTAGGAAAGCGCGTACTTAGGAAAGCGCGTACTTAGGCAAGCAGATACTTAGGAAAGCGCATGCTTAGGAAAGCGCGTACTTAGGCAATGATACCTTGCAGCGCCATGTGCCGGCGAGCCGCCCAACGCCGCTCACTTAAGATCATGGCAATCCGGGTACTTTTTCTAGCAGCAAGATTCGTGGATTGAAACCATACTTTACCTTCGGTGGATTCTTTTGTTTCCGAACACCGTACTTCCGATTCGTTCTTTGTTTTGTGTTTCTGGGAGACGATTTCCCGCGGCTTGAAGAGACCCGATTGCTTGGTTTGAACGCGAGCTCGTGGTTGATGGTGTCCAGAATCCGTTGGGCCTGCTTAGAGAAGAAATCGTTGACCGTTTTTCTTGCCGTGGTAGATAAGACTAGCAGTTTGTCTCCAACAGCAGAGACTATTTCTTGGATGAACGATCGGCCTCGCAATTCGAGAAGACCGGATGCATTTAGTTCCTTTTCTAACTGCCTGGTTGTAGTGTCAATTTGATCTTTGAGGGTGCTGCACAGCTCATCATCAAGCTGCTGTCGAAAGGAATCAGAAAAGGAGAACATCTTACAGTTTGTTTTGATTGTTTCGAGGGCTCCTTTGAAGGAAATAATATCGGGATCTAGGTTGGCAGTTCGAGCAGCTTGATAAATCGCCTTGCGAACTGCATAGTGTGCCAGGACAATTGAGAAAATTTGCTGTTTTACAAGCTCTGGTCTTTGGGCCCACAAAGGTTCATTATCGGCGATTTCACACTTCATCTCGCCAAATGCCATTTCAATCTCCCATCTTTGCATGTAAGCAGTGATGAGCTTTTGGGCTGGAAAAATCTCTGGGTCTAGCAATGTTGTAACCAAATAAACCGGTTCTTCGCTCGGAGCCGATTCTGCCTTAAGCTGGTAAGCAACAATTCGCACGTCGATAGCCTCATCGCCAGCGTGAGCTTCTGGTGGAATATATGAGGCCTTGTAAGAGCCATCTGAGCATCTGGCGAGGATTTTAAATCGGTCAATGCAGCCAGCCTTGGCGCGCCAAATAAGATTGGCCTTTTTCCTGGTTACAACGTTCACTAGGTCCCATCCTAGATACAATCGGTCCGCCATAACTAACATATCTGGCTGCAAAGTCTCAAGTAGCCCTTTCGCCATTGTTGTCTCACCTACATGAGAAGTATCAATTTTGAGACCGAAAAATGCATGAGTACCTGTTTCAACTAGGGCAACAATCCGGGCTTGCGGATATCCAGCGGCTTTTTGATTTTGGTTCTTCGGACGGCCAAAAACTGCATTCTTTGCTGTATCGGCTACATTAAGCAAGCAACCATCAATTGCGACCATTCGCATCCCTTCTAGATGAGTGGTTGGGTGTCGGTCCGTAGCAAGTGGGTGGCAGAATCGTAAGAACATATCCTCAAAAGGCTCAACTCCCACTCGAAGTCGCGCATTTGCCAAGCCTCCCCTACCAATGTCTCCCAACGCGCGGCTGCCCCAAATCATCGAGGAGCCCTTTTGAATTGACTCGTAGGCCTTTTCTGCAGAAACGTTCTCTAAAGCCATCATAATTGGCACGTAGAAAATAAATTCATTCAGAGACATGCGCATGCGATAGCTCAACCGATTGAACCGCTGAAGCGACTTCGACACTTCCTGAAACGGAAAAGTAATAGCAAGTTGGGCAAAACCAATCGTGGATATAGTATTGATGGGAGAGGGATCTTTGACTTCTTCTAGCATCCTGAGCGCCTCCGGTGTGATACCGTATATAGTATCATTTCGGAGGCGCGATTTCTGAAAATGTCCGAAACTTAATCACCGGGAGCTGGGACTGCAACGTGTATGCCAGTCGAAGTGATTCTTTAGCTGTTGCGTGAATTAGGTTCGCCTCTGGTTGTGCTTTACTCGGCCCACCCCGGCGTGCGCTTCGCGCCGCCTCCCTCCCACCGGGGGGCTAGCCAGAATTTGGTTGTTCAGCGATTCTGCTAAATATTCTTGAGATCAGAAAGATTCTACTCACTAATTGGGTGGGAGGCGGCGCGAAGCGCACGCCGGGGTGGGCCGAATCCGCCATGCGTATGCCGTCCCTTCGAGCACAAGACCCGTTGATCCCCTGGTTTACCAGGGGCGCCGCCAACCTACCTTCTCGTCCGTCATTTTCTGGAAACGCGATTATGAGCCGGCTAGCAGCCGCCACTTATCCTGATTGGGCTTCTCATCTGTCCCGTGCTCTAAATACTATTCCTTCAAGGGAATCCGAGATAAAATAGCTTGCTCCATGGTTGGCGGGTTTAAAAGAGCTTAAGTGAGCGGCGTTGGGCGAGCCGCCGGCGCTCCGTCATTGCAATGGTCTCCAGCATCAGTCAAGAATAAAGCTGACTATTAACAGGCAAAATGCCGCCAGATCAGCTAAGATCAGGGAGTCACGGGCTCAACGAAGTCAAGCGAAGCAGTCGCCTTGGCTTACGTTTCGTGATTAGCACTGATAACTCCGCATTGCCATCCACAATAATTAGCTTCCAGAGTAAATAAAATGCCAGAAAACAATACTCTTTTTCTTGTAGACGGAAGTTCGCTTGCATTTCGTTCCTTTTTCGCTTTGCTGACCACAGGCATGCGCAACGCCGATGGCATGCCGTC
>JAFAHI010000414.1 GCA_019237325.1 Verrucomicrobiota bacterium
TGGATCTGGGGGTGCAACTCAAGCAATCGGAGCGAGTTAGCGATGACCGATCGACTCTTACTTACGCGAACGGCGATATCCTCTTGTCGCATGGAGAATTCTTGGGAGAGCCGCCGATAAGCCTGGGCTTCTTCGATCGGATTCAGGTCTTCGCGCTGGAGATTCTCAATCAACGCCATCTCCAAAACATCACGATCAGAGGCATCTCTGATGATGACCGGCGCTTCGCCTAGTCCGAGTTGGTTGGCAGCTCGCCAGCGGCGTTCGCCGGCGATTAACTCGCATTTTCCGTTAACGCGACGGACAATGAGCGGCTGGATGATTCCGTGTTCCCGAATCGAGTCCACTAACTCTTGTAACTGGTCGGCATGGAACGCTTTTCTCGGTTGAAGCGGGCTGGGAACGATGTCAGCGAGTGGGACACGTTCGACACGATCTCCTGGCTCAAGTGCGGGCGGTTTTGGTGCGTTGATCAGGGCACTAAGGCCCTTACCGAGAACTACCTTTGCCATAACCGTTGGGAAGCTACTGGACCTACCCTGGTAAAGCAAGGAGTTCAGGAGTTCAGAAGGTACAGGAGTGCAGGAGATCGCCCTGGGAGTAAGCGAAATGGCCTCATTCTGAACTCCTGCAACTCCTGAACTCCTTGAACTCCTCCTCTGCCGATGCTCTTAAAGATGGTGACTATTTGGTCCGACCCAAAAGCGCGGCTCATCTTGACCGCCAATTTTCTATTGGTTGTCGGTGCGGGCATCACCTTTATGGCGGTCCCGTGGTTGCTGATTCAACGACAGCATGGGAACGCCATTCTCGGATATTGCAATGCCGGGGTAGCGCTTTTGATTCTCTTTCTCTTACCCTACTTCGGAAAAATCGTTGATCGCTATTCGAGAAAGCGAGTGGTTCTGATCTATCTGGGCTCAGCGGTAGTCTTGGATGCCTTGATCGTTGCGGTAATCCTAGGACAGGGCTCAACTAAAATCTGGGAACTCTTGACCGTATTTTGCTTTGGTTCGCTGGGCGCAAGCGTCTATTACCCAGCGCAGTTCGCGCTTAGCCAAGAAGTGATTGCGCCGGAGCGCTACGAGAGCCTCAGCGGCGCCATCGAAATACAGTGGCAGGCAGGATCGATGTTCGCAGGCGCGCTAGGAGCGTGGTTGATTGCCGTGATCCCATTCTGGAGCGTCTTATGTATTGATGCAGCGGCTTACTTGTCCGCTTTTTTTATTATGTCGCGGTTGCAGTACCAGAGAGCTCAGGAGCGATCGATGGCGCCCGCTTCCGCCTGGACCATGATGGTTGAAGGTTTGCAGTACTTGCGCGGGCGGCCGCGGTTATCGGTTGTAATGTTGGCAAGCTTCTTACCTTTTGTTGCGATCATGGTCGGGAATTTTCTTTCCCCGATCTTTGTGCGGGAGGTGCTTCAACAAGGACCGCAGATCTATGGCGTCGGAGAAGTTAGCTACGCGGTTGGCGCGACTTTGGCGGGCCTCACGATTCCAGCGATTAATGCGCGGATTGGTCTGGTCCCGACTTTGTTATGCACGATCGCGGTCTATGGTTTAGCGGCTTCACTTAATCCGATAGCACCGATGGCCACGGTCTTCTTCGTTTCATTCGCGCTGCAAGGCTGGGGTAACGCGGGTTCCCGCGTCGCGCGTACGATTCTGGTTTTAAAGACGGTGCCAAATGGTGTCGTTGGCCGCGTAAACCTTTTCTATTCGGCATTTGAGAGACTGCTGCGATCCACTACGCTGGCTCTGGTGACGGCGATGCTGCCAACCTGGGGAGTTGCCAATGCGTATTGGGTTCTTGCAGTGATCGCAGTCGCGGCATGGTTCATGGTATGGAGCGGACGGCACGTGCGCGCCTATCCAGTCGAAACGGTTTCGGTTGGAGAGCCCCTGATGTCGTCAGATGGACAACAATAATGTTCAGACGCTTGACATGGGTAGTTGACGAAACCCCGCATCGGGCCGCGCTCAATATGGCGATTGACGAGGCGCTGCTGTCGGGTGGTGGTGATTGTCCACTGTTTCGTGCCTACCACTGGCTGGAGAGTCCGGTCTCGATTGGTTATTTCAGCTCTTGGGAGCAGACCAGGGCACTCTATCCGGACAGGGAAATTGTCCGTCGCTGGACGGGTGGCGGCGTAGTCGAACACGGAGCTGATTTTACTTACTCGTTGTTGTTGCCGTCTGATGCTGCGCCCCCTCCAAATCGAGACCTGTATAGGGCGATACATTCCGCGATCGTACAGACCCTGGCGGTGATGGGGTGCACCGGTGCGGTGGTCGCGAAAGACTCCGAAGCGCCAGCCGGGACAGATCCGGTTGCCGCTTGTTTTGCGAAATCTGTGGAAAACGACGTCGAAGTTGATGGGGTTAAGGTCGCGGGCGCGGCCATCCGGCGGTTGCGCACCGGGGTCATTCTTCAAGGGAGCGTCCAGCGAATTTCGATCGGGTCCGGGTTCGCAGCTCAACTCGCGCACACGTTGTCGCCAGCCGTAGAGAAAAGGATGCTTTCGACCGTGACAACGTCGTTAGCTGAGCGTATCGCTAACGTGAAGTACGGCGCCGAGTCATGGACACGCAGGTATTGAGTGCTTGTTAATCGGACCCGGGGCGTGGCCATGAATCCAGTCTTTTTCCAGAACCGTTTATTTGCTGATATCCCGGTCGAAGTCTTGGAAGCGACACCGGTGAGCGAACGGGTCTTCGCTCCGGAGACGGTGATTTTTCGGGAAGGCGACCATGGTGACACGCTAATGTTGGTGGGGTCCGGGGTAGTGCAGATCTCGAAAACAGGTTGGCAGGGTCACGAAGTCGTCCTTTCACTGATTGAGGCCAACGATTTTTTTGGTGAGCTGGCCTTGCTCGATCGCGAACCCCGGTCAGCCAGTGCTATCGCTCTTAAGAATACGGTTATCGGCGAGATCGATCGCTCGGCATTGGCCTTTCTGATGGAAAGAGCTCCGCGAGTTTTGCCGGTGAACTTCACGCAAGTCACGATCGCGAGGCTGAGATCGACCAATGCCAGCTTCGTTCAACATATACTCCGAAGCGAACGCCTGGCCGTTCTGGGAACCATGTTGAGTTCGATTGTTCACGATCTCAAAAATCCGCTGGCAGCGATTACATCGTCGGTCAGTTATCTTGAGCAAAAGGCCCCTGATACCTTCACTAAGAATGCTGCCCAGATTATAAAAAGCTCGGCGGATCGAGTAGTGCTTCTGACCGAGGAGTTATTGGATTTCGCTCGGGGCACCGCGCGGCTATCTCCTACTTGGACAACGTCAAACCGGTTGCTGGATCTGCTTGAGACCGAGATTTTAGAGCAGATCCGACGTACGGCGATTTCGGTTGAGATCGAGAACAGGACCAAGGAGTCGTTCTGGATCGATGAAATGCGGGTAACCCGATGTCTAGCAAACGTTGTGAAGAACGCATGGGAGGCAATGCGGGACCGAGGCAAGTTGCGGTTGGAATTCGAAGGACGCGATAGCGGATTGTTCATTTCGGTTGCCGACTCTGGGCCAGGCATCCCGGAAGAATTTCGCGGCCAGATATTCGAACCGTTCATGACCTACCAGAAACGGACTGGAACAGGCCTTGGCTTATCGATCGCGAAATCGTGCGTGGAAGCGCATGAAGGTAAAATTTCCTTCGAAACCCGACCTGGAGCGGGCACGACGTTCTTTGTTTGGTTACCCAAACAAAGTCAGAAGTGGGTGACGGCTGGTCTGCACAAAGGGGCGAAGGTGCCGTAGCCTTTCGCATTGCCGCGGATTGGGAGGGATCGCGTCCCCGCGATCCGCGGTTCGCGGAGCCCGCGGCGTGTGCAAATGTTAAGCGTAAATAGCATCCAAGTCAGGAACGCATTTAGGACGCGCCCTCCCAGTCTTGGGAAGAAGCACCTACCGTTTCCTATCGATCATCGAATCGCGGAAATACCGGGGTCGGTTCTCCTAACCGATGTTCGGCCGGTAGCTTACCCCAGACTAACTCTCGATAATCGGCCGCGTTCAATTGCTCAAGAATCTTCGCAGCAGAGTTTGGAATGACCGGTTCCATCAACGCTGCCACCAGCCGTGAAGTCTCGGCTAAAGTGTAGAGGACGTCCTGCAGGAGGTCGCTCTGAGCCGGTTCCTTGGCTAGTTTCCAAGGCGCTTTCAACTCCACCAGACCGTTAGCCTGAGTAACCAGATCGGAAACCGCTTCTAGTGCGGCATGCGGCTGGAATTGGACGAAGGCTTCGTGGTACCGATTCAAGACCAAGCCGGCGGCGGCCTTAATTGCTTCGAGCTCAGGATCGTTCGTGTTGCTCTTTTTCACCAAACCGGAATGATATCGCTGCACCATATTGATGGTGCGATTAACCAGGTTGCCGAGACCGTTTGCCAGGTCGCTGTGGTAACGGATCAAGAGACGTTCAATGCTAAAGTCGGCATCGTGTCCGGTGGCAATATCCCGCATCAGATAGTACCGAAGCGCGTCCGCTCCGTATTGATCGGCCAGTTGGGCTGGATCCACGACATTACCCAGACTCTTGCTCATCTTCGCGCCTTCCACGTTCCACCAACCATGGACCGTCAAACGCGGCATCTGGTCGTCTGGAAATCCCATCGCGTGCAACATGATCGGCCAATAAATTCCGTGAGCGGGCACCATGATGTCTTTTCCGATGACGTGTGCCCTGCACGGCCACAAATCCGCGAAGTCAGGAAGGTTGCTGCCGGGATCTGCTTCATAGCCAGCGAAGGTTACGTAGTTGAGCAGCGCATCGAACCAGACATAGGTCACGTATTCGTGATCAAACGGGAATTCAATACCCCAGGAGAGCCGCTCCCGTGGCCGAGAGACGCAGAGATCGCCACTCAGCCGCTCAATAGCATTCAACAGTTCAACCTGGCGAAACGCCGGGGTTACGAAGTCCGGATGGGTGCGGACAAAGTTTTGCAGCCAGTCCTTGTGCTTAGCTAAGCGGAAATACCAGTTTTCTTCTTCGAGCAGGACGACCTCTCCCCATTCAGGCCCAAATTCGCCTTCGGCGTTTCGCTCTTTATCAGTCAGGAACTGTTCTTGGCGGACGCTGTAATAGCCAGAATATTTTGCTTTGTAGAGTTCGCCCTTATCCTGGAGAGCCTGCAACACCTTTTGAACGGCGCGTTTATGCCGCGGATCGGTGGTAGCAGCCCAGCCGTCACGCTGGATATTCAGTCTTTCCCAAAGAGACAGGAATTGTGCAGTAACTCGTTCGGCGAAATCTGCCGGAGCAATATTTTCTTTTTGGGCCGCCTGCTGCACCTTTTGACCGTGTTGATCAACTCCGATCAACAGAAATGCAGGACCTTGAGTACGCCGATAACGGATAATCACATCGGCCAAGATTTTCTCATAGGCATGCCCGATGTGCGGCGCCGCGTTAGTATAATCGATTGCCGTGGTAACGAAGTATTTCACCTGATGGGACTTTCCCTAGAATTGCACAACAAGATCGCAATGGTCACGAAGACAAACAATTTCACAACAAGGCCGCAAAGGCCACAAAGGTATTACCGTCTAAAAGCAATTCACAAACATGAGTAGCAGGGATCCACTCCGTCTTATCTCTGCGGCCTTAGCGGCCTTCCTATAATTTATTCTGTCTTTGTGACCTTTGTGTTCTTGTTGTGCAGATCATTCTTTTGTCTCTCGAACGATTTTCCCTCCCCAGGACAGGATTCGAGCTTTACCGCTGGCAGCCTCCGCTTCTTTGATCTGATGATTCCGGACGTAGAACAAAGATAAACTTGACCAAGCCAATTGGTCGTTTGGCCGGAGTTCAACCGCTTTGTTCCCGGCTTCGATCGCTTCGGGGTACTGCCCGTTCTTCATTAACGCCATTCCCAGAGCATGCCAGCCGTCGAAAAAGGTCGGTTCTATTTCGGTGCATTTCCGATACTTTTCGACTGCCGCCGGCAAATCGCCGATCGCCAAATCGCCATTGGCGTCATCGAAAAGCTCAGCCACACTCTCAGGAATTTCTTCCATAGGGAAATCTCGCATGAGGGAGACCAATTGTCCCAGATGGAGTTGAAGAACGGCGAACGGTCGTGCGTGCCTTCCCGCGGCAAGAAACTTCGGTCTTACTGCTGCGAATTCTGTGTTGCTGCGGTAAATTTTAACTACTTTGATACCTGGCCAACGGAGAACCGCCGGCTTTCTGCAAAGCCACCCTGAGCCATTCTTTGAAAACCAGATTGCCGTAGAACTGCTCGATGGCACTCGCATTCTTCTTCTTGTACTCAGCAAACTTAGCTTCATCAATTGGCTCTCTGCTAAGCATGCTGACGAACACGTAGTCTTGCCCCTGTGTTAGAACGTCTGAGGTTTCCCCTGGAGATAATTCCAGGCCGTTCTGGCTAATTAGCGCCGCTATCGTCGTCTGTTGTCCGGGATTAGCCAAGCTGAAGGCGGGTGGGGTTTCCGGCGTAACACCGGCTTTCTTGGCGGCGTCCAGGAAAGTGGCGCCACCTTTCGTATCTTTGAGAATGTCCGCGTGCACGGCATCGGCTTTCATTGCCGCGACCACTTGACCGCGTACATCTGCTAGGGGCGCTACGTGTACCGGATCAACATCTGCCAACTTCGCGACGTAGAACCCGTCGGCGCCTTGAATTACATCCGTTACGGGTTGTTCTTTGCTCAGGTTGTTAGCTGCGGTCACCAGACCTTGCTCTTTAGCGATTAACGGATCGGCATCATTGCTGGTGAACATACCGGTCTGCTCA
This sequence comes from Verrucomicrobiota bacterium, assembly GCA_019237325.1. Classification (GTDB taxonomy): domain Bacteria; phylum Verrucomicrobiota; class Verrucomicrobiia; order Chthoniobacterales; family JAFAMB01; genus JAFAVN01. The sequence goes on from JAFAHI010000414.1 coordinate 6,773, forward strand.
ACCTTCAGGTCTTTGTCTTTCGCTTTCTTATCGAAATCGTTAGGGTGGCTGGAGACTTCTTCCTGAAACGCTTCCGCGTTGTCCGCGAGCGATTTCAGTACGGTCTGTTTTTCTTTGTCAGCCAGCTTCTTCTGATTGTCGGTCAAGATGAACGCGACGAATTCGATCTTACGCTTTTCCGGCAATTCATACCGAAAGCTGTGATCTTGATAATAGGATTTCACCGCGGAATCGGAAAAATCGTGATTATCTTTGTAATCTGCGGCTTTAAACGACAGCACAGCGAGATTCATCTTCGCCTGGCTCAATTCGTAATCGCGTCGCAACAATGATTCGGGCATCGGAGCTGCAGCCGTAACCAGCCGGTAGACGTCTTGAACCCGAAGATTGTCCGCCACCACGTTGTCGATATCCGCGGGCGTTAAACCTCTCGTGTTCGCTAACCCCACGATTTGCTGATACTTAGCTTGGTCAAAGTGGCCGTCGGTCTGGAAAGCGGCCAGTTTCTTTTCAGCGTTTCGGATCTCGTCATCGGACGGTTCGATTTGCAGGGCTTTGGCTTCGTCCCTGAGCAAAAGCAGGTTCCACGATAGTCCGAGGTTCTCCTCGTCCCTGCTACGAGCTTCGTTCTGTCCTGGCATTAAATGCCTCAGCAAATCAATGAGACCAAGACCATAGGCAAGCTCTGACACGTTGCTCAGCTTTTGCACGTCCTCGAGAGAAATCGACCGGCCATTGATAGTCCCGATCACGGATTGGGGGCCTCCTCGCATCCGCGTCGAGGGGTTTAGAAACACGATAAAGGTCACGATGGTAACGACCGTGATGATAATCAGCAGCGTCCGTTGCCGTTTACGCAGGGTGTCGAGCATATCGGGATTTGAAAGCTTGGAGCTAGAAGCAGGGGGCAGGATACAATAGGGAACAAGCGGCGCAAGAAGGATCGGTAGGGCGAAAACTAGCTTAGCAAGCCCGCTCCCAACTGCGGGAAGATCCCAAAAAGGAAAATCAGAACAACGAGTGCTCCGATCGTGATCGTCGAGAGCAGGCTGACGGGAATAGCGGTTTGGGTTCCGGTGGTCGTTTGCCAATACATGGCTCGCACCACCTTCAAATAGTAGTAGAACCCGCAACCGACCGTAATGATGGCCACGACAATGAGCAGAAATTGTTGCGATTCGAAGGCCACTTTGAAAACGAGGAATTTACCTAGGAACCCAGCGGTGAGCGGAACGCCGGCCAGCGATGCCATCGCGATCAGCAGGCTAAAGGCTAGAAAAGGTGAACGTTTACTCAGGCCGTTGAAATGGGTGATATCGTCGCCTTCTGAGTTTTTGGCCACAATGATCAAGACGATGAAGGAAAGCAGCGTCATGAGTAGATAAGCTGCCAGATAAACTACGACGGCGAGACCGGCATCGAGAGCGCCGAAACTAGCGACTGCCATCAGAAGATAACCGGCATGCCCAATACTGGAGTAAGCCATTAGCCGCTTGAAATTGGTTTGCGGCAGAGCGGCTAGGTTTCCATAAACCAGAGTCGCGGCGGCCAGTAACACAATGGCAAATGATAATTTAGACTCGACCGCGGGCAGACTCTGAAAAGCCTCGAGTACTCTTAGCAAAACGATAAATCCTGCCGCCTTCGATCCGACTGATAAAAATGCCGTGATCGGCGTCGGCGCTCCCTGATACACATCCGGGACCCAGAACTGAAAGGGCGCCGCCGCTACTTTGAAGCCGAGACCGACCAGCACGAGCATCGCGCCGAAGAGAAGTCCGTTTTGATCCGAAGCAGGAATTGAGGGCAGCACTTTAGCGATGGCGGTCAAATTCGTATTCTGGGTGACTCCATAGATCCAGGTGATTCCGTAGATAAAAAACCCCGTGGATAACGCGCCTAAGATCAGGTACTTCGCACCTGCCTCCAGTGATGATGGATTGCGCCTCGTGAACGCCACTAGGGTATAAAACGAGACGGTGACAAGTTCCAGGGAGATAAAGATAAGAATAAAATCGGTGGCAGAAGCCATCCACATCAACCCGGCGCAGGTCAGGATCGGGAGTGAGTAGAATTCGCCGATACCCGCCTGAGGAGTGATCCCGTGAACAAATTTTCTAACGGTATCGGAATAGTCGATCGACATGATCAGGACAATGATGGTGGTGACCAAGGCGAACTTTTTGAAAAAGAGAGCGGCTTTATCTTGGGTGTAACCGGCAACTGCGGTGGAGGAAAAACCTCCGAACTGGAGTAGCAGAAAGACGAGTGCCAGCCCGATGATACCGATTATCGCGATGGTATTACGATTGAGACGGTCGGCGAACGACTCAACGAGCAACAAAGCGAGACCTAAGGTCAGAACAATCAGTTCAAGGAGTATCGGGGACATAAAGTCATTTCCAAAACAGCGCCATACCGGGTTCGATTTTTTGCAAGACGGCCTGGGGAGCGAAGCCAAAGAAAATCAAGCCGGCGAGAAGCAATACGACCGGCCAACCCAAGCCCAAGGTGACGTCTTTTACGTTGACCCACCGGCTGGGGCGATCGCCGAAAAAGATGCTGCGATAAGCACGCAGCATATAAACCGCGGAGATGACCAGTCCCCAGAGGGCGCAAACCGTGGCGATCTGGTAACCATTAAATGCAGCGCCAGGAGTTGCGGTTTTGAATGCGCCGAAAAAGACCAGGAGCTCAGAAGCAAAATTTGCGAAGCCGGGCAAGCCGATGGAGGCGTAGAGCGCCAATCCAAATAGGAAACTGAGTAAAGGCATCGACTTGGCTAGGCCACCCAAATCGCGATAATCCAGCGTTCCCGTCTGTTTGCGCAGTTCGCCGGAAATAGCGAACAAGGCAGCGATAGAGAGACCGTGGGCGAGCATCAAGAGAGCGGCTCCGTTGACGCCGATCAAGTTAGTGCTGGCGAGCCCCAAGAAAATATAGCCCATGTGCATCACGCTGGAATATCCCAGGGTCAGGTCCAGCTGCTTCTGGGAAATGGTAGCGAGCCCAACGAATATGATGTTGCCGACCAGCAAGGTCAGAAGCAGCCAGGTAAAGTCATGAGCGGCTTGCGGCATCAATGGAAGGGCGAGGCGTAGAAGGCCATAGAGGCCGAATTTTTTTAGCACGCCCGCGTGCAACATCGCCACTGGCACTGGAGCAGCCGCATAAGCCTGAGGAGCCCAGGTATGAAATGGGAACAACGAAACCAAAGTGCCGAAGCCGAAAAGCAGGAGTAGAAAGACCCAATTTGCACTGGACCCAGTAAAGACCCCGTGAGCGGCCATAGCCTGCAGCTTAACGATATCGAAGGTCCGATCCTTGTCGGGAACCATCAGATAAAGTCCGATCAATCCGACCAGCAGGATGATACTCCCGACCGATAGATAGATTGTAATCTTCCAGGCGGCCGCCTGCCGGTTTCCAGTTCCCCAGATGCCGATCATCAGGAACGTGGGGATAAGCGCCAGCTCGTGGAAGGCATAAAAGAAGAACAGATCCAGAGAAGCAAAAGCGCCGGCGGCACCCGCGGCAATGGCCATTACGCAGGCCATGTATCGATGCAGGTTTTCTTCGGTTCGGGGTGACAGCCACGCTGCCGCCAGGGCAACCAAGGATGTGAGGAATAGCAACGTGGCGTTCAGTCCATCAACGCCTACGTAAAACTTCAGGTCCCATGCCGGGACCAGAGGCAACGCAGACGCGAATTGATATCCCCCGGCCGTATGATCATAGCCCAAGAAAAGAATCAGCGAAGAAATCAGCGCAACAACGGCCCCGGTGATCGCGGTTCTTCGCGGCGCGAATCCAAACAGGATGAGGATGGCTGCGACTAACGGTCCTAGATAGGTGAGATGGACTAGTACGTTCATGTGGCGAAGAGGATCAAGTAGAGGAGAAGCACCACCCCGAAACCGAAAAGAAAAGCGTAGGCTTGGAGGTTACCAATTTGCAGAAAACGGAGCGCGAACCCGAAACCCCAGGTTGTCCCTCCCAAGCCGCGCACCAACCCGCCGTCGATAATCCATCTGTCGACAAATGCTGCGATTCCTGCCAGCGCGTCTTGGGTCCATTTAACGAGGACGGAATAAAACTCGTCGATGTAGAATCGGTTGGCGAACAAGGGGATAGAGATGGGATCGCTGTTCTTGCCCCGATAAATCGCGAATCCTGCGAAAATTCCGGCTAGGAAAACCGCCACCGAAACCGCCATCGCCGGGATTGAGGGTCCTGCCTCCTCTGCTTGCGGAAAGAAGATATGAGAAACGGCCGGGAACCCTGCGATGACGCTGGGGATCGCCAGCAAAAGCAGCGGGATCGCCATCACCGGAGGCGACTCGTGGGCGCGACTAGCTCCTTCCGAACGAGGCTCGCCTAAGAACGCCACGACAAAGAGGCGCCCCATGTAAAACGCCGTGAAGAAATTGATCACCGTGATAACCAGAGCGGCTGCCGCATTGTGCTCGAAGGCCGCCGCTACGATACCGTCTTTACTCCAGAAACCAGCTAGAGGAGGACATCCCGACAACGCCAGGGTTGCGATCAGAAAAGTCCAAAACGTGAGCGGCATCTTCTTCCGCAGCCCGCCCATCTGCCACATATTCTGCTCATTGTGCAGTGAATGAATCACCGAACCGGCGCCAAGGAAGAGTAGGGCCTTGAAAAACGCATGCGTGAATAGATGGAAAAGGGCGGCGACGGGTACGCCCAAACCGATGGCGGACACCATCAACCCCAACTGCGACAGCGTCGAATAAGCCAAAACCCGCTTGATATCGGCCTGCTGGGTGGCCATCAATGCGGCCAGCAGAGAGGTGATGACTCCGATCCACAAGACGATAGAGAGAGCGAGAGAGGAACCGGCAAAGAGGAAGTTAACGCGGGCCAGCATGTAGACCCCGGCAGCGACCATGGTAGCCGCGTGAATCAGGGCCGAGACTGGCGTCGGGCCCTCCATCGCGTCTGGCAACCACACGTGCAGCGGGAATTGAGCCGATTTACCGACCGCGCCGCAGAAAATCATGATGGCGGCGATAGTGGCGTAAACGGCGCCTAAGCCAAGGGTCGACCATTTTGACGACAGCTCGCCGAACATCACGGTGCCCGAGGCGGACCAGACCATCAAAATGCCAAGCATGAAGCCGAAGTCGCCGATACGGTTGACGATCAAAGCTTTATTGGCAGCGTCCGCTGCGGAAGGTCGCTCGAACCAATGCCCAATCAGGATGTAGGAGCTTACCCCGACCAGCTCCCAAAAGATGAACATCATGATGAAGTTGTTGGCCAACACGATGCCGAGCATCGAAAACATGAAAAGCGACAAGCCGGCGAAATAACGGGAACGGCCCTTGTCGTCGTGCATGTAGCCGATCGAATAGATGTGAATCAAGAGACCGACTCCAGTGACGACGATCAACATCATCCTGCTAAAATCATCAATCAGGTAACCGATCCGAACCTGGAAAACTCCGAGATCGATCCAGTTAAAACTGAAATCCTGCACACCAGAGCTGCCAAATACCACTAAGGCGAATACAAAGGAGACAGCGACCGCCGCTACCGAAATGTAGGAACTGAGTTTCTTGAGCGGCTGAGTCGCGATGACAATCGCAGCCGCAGCCACAATGGGAGCAAAAAGAATAATCCAGGGAGCCGAGTTCATTCGTCAGAATTTCAGCGAATTGAGGTCCTCAATGTGGGTGGTCTGTTTGGCTCGGTAAAGAGCCACAATCACGGCCAAACCGACTGCGACCTCTGCCGCTGCCACCGTGATGATGAAGAAGACTAACACCTGCGCATTATAATCCGGCAGCCCGGCCCGGACATGAAATCGCGAAAAACCGACTAACGACAAATTAGCGGCGTTGAGCATCAACTCCAACGACATAAAAATGATGATGATGTTCCGTCTTAACAGGACCCCAGCGAATCCGACGGTAAACAGGAGGCCGCTAGCCAGCAGATAATCATTCAGGGTGGCCATATTTTATTTGCTTAAATTCGCGTCCATTCGCGGTCTATTTCAATTCTCTCTTACTGAGCAGAACAGCGCCGACGGATGCGACCACTATTAACGCGCCAATCATCTGCAGCGGCAGCTTGTATTGCTGGAATAGGGCCATCCCGACCTGCCAGGTATCACCATGTTCTGTGTTTTGAATGGCGGGAAAGACCGCGTTACCGCCTTGAAAACCGTAACAGACATCCCACAAAACCTTAACAAAGAGCACGATTACGACGATGCCGCCAAACATCGCAATCAGATTGAAGTGACGTCGCTGCTCGGCTTTGAGGTCCAGCAGCATGATAATGAAAAGGAACAGCACCATGACGGCGCCCGCGTAGACCAGGATCTGGATGACTCCAAGGAAAAACGCATCCAGCGATATGTAGAGAGCGGCCAGCCCAAGAAAGCACACAACCAAACTTAAGGCGCTGGCAACCGGGCTCCGGTTAACCACCACCATTACGCCGAAGACCAGCATGACTAGAACGAAAATCCAAAAGAGTGCGGAGGGCATTGGTCTACTTTTTTTCGTTCCACTTGAAAACCAGGCCGGTCATGACGCCGCCGAGCTCGTAGAGACGATCTTTCTTATGAACCATCTCTGCGCGGGTTAATCCGGTAATTGCATAATCTTTTCGCAAGAAAATTGCTTGTTCAGGACAGACTTCCTCACAGAGACCGCAGTAGATGCAGCGGATCATATCGATCTCAAACTCTTGAGGGAACTTCTCGACCTTACGCCAGCGATCGCCGTCCTTGATCTCACCCGGCTTGATAGTAATCGCGCGGGGCGGACAAATAAACTCACAGAGCTGGCACGCCACGCAACGCTCGCGTCCATGTTCGTCCGTAACCAAGGTAGGAGCGCCCCGATAATGTTCGGGTAAATGCGTATCCCAACGCTCTTCCGGATACTGCATGGTGACCTTGGTCTTTCCGGTAAGAACTTTGATGAGGTGATTAATAGTGATCTTTAACCCAGCCAAAACGGCCGGCAGATAAAGCTTTTCACCAAAGGTTAATTTCGAGCGGGAGACAGTGTAAGCCATAAGCAAGCGCGTTTATTTGGGCGCGAACGCCAAGATTATTGCTACTAACAAGATGTTTGCTAACGCGATTTCGAAGAAGAAATACCAGCCCAATCGCATCAGCTGGTCATAACGAAACCGCGGAAGAGTCCAGCGGACCCAAATGAAGAAAAAGAGCAAGATAGCGACCTTAATGAAGAACGCTGCGATATGGATGATGCCTAGAACAAGGTCGCCCAACCAAGGGAATTGGCTGGGGTCATTCGGTAGAAAAGGAACATGCCACGCGCCGAAAAACAAGGTGACGATTACGGCGCTGCCGGTGATCATGGCCGCATATTCGCCAAGGAAGAACAGAGCGAACTTCATCGACGAATATTCGGTGTGATAACCGCCGACTAACTCAGTCTCCGATTCCGGCAGATCAAACGGTAGACGATTGGTTTCGGCGAACATGGACACCATGAAAACCACGAAGGAGATAAAGAGCGGAACCCAAAGGAGAATCTTAACCAGGGCGTCCACGCTAAAAATGGAGCTTACCAAGAGCGGAAAGTTAATTCCGGTCAGCGAGATCCCTTTCAGCCAAATCGGCGAAATTAGCCACCCGTTTTCGATCTGATACTTGACGATGTTAGGCAAGTTCAGCGTTCCGCAGATCAAGAAGATCGGAATAACCGAGAGCCCGAGCGAAAGCTCGTAGGAAATCATTTGTGAGCTGGATCGGATACCGCCGAGGAAAGGGTACTTCGAATTCGAAGACCATCCGGCTAAGACGATTCCGTAGACCCCTAAGGAAGAGACGGCGAAAACCCAGAGAACCCCAACGTCGACATTTGCGACTACCATGGGCAAGCCGAACAAATTGCTCCCGAAAGGAATGACGGCTAGCGCCATCAAGGAAGGAGCCATGGCGCAGGCAGGTGCGAGCCAATAATAGAACTTATTAACGCTGGCCGGGGTGAAATCTTCCTTAAGCAGTAACTTCACTGCATCGGCGATAGGTTGCAGTAGCCCCATTGGGCCAACCCGGTTTGGTCCCAGCCGGTCCTGGATCATCGCGCTGACCCGGCGTTCGGCGTAAACCGTATAAGACACCATGGGGAGAATGATCACGAAGACCAGTCCCACGGCCTTGACCAAAGCCCAAACCAGCCCAAGTAGGATATCCGTCATAGTTTTAAGCTGACGCAGTTACCGGTGCAGCCGCCACTACCCCCTCCAGTGACACTCCTAAATCACCAATCTTGCTCAAGCTCAGCCCTTGAAATTGCGGAACGTTCTCGGCCATCTGTTTGAAGACGTCTTCGATCAGATAAACCCCATTTGCGCCCGTCAAATGCTGGATGAGGTCCCGCAGTATTTCCCAATCTTCCCGAGCGTTGCCCGGGGACTGAATAGCGCGGTTTAATCGTTGTAGCCGGCCTTTCACGTTGATCATCGATCCACGTTTTTCGGCGAACGAAGCCGACGGCAAAAGTGTGGTTGCTCGTTTGGTGGTTTCGTTCGGCAGAATATCCATCACGATGAACGCTCCCAGTCGTTCAAGATCGGTTGCCTTGAAGCCGGCCGCGGTCAGGTCCTCCTGGAGCGCGACCACGGCTTTGATGTGGCCTTGGCTGACTCCATCGGCAATTTGTTGGAGCTTAGCTCCAGGTTGATCCGAGCAAAGCCCTAAAAGCTGGGCGCCGTTAGTGTTGGGGTTACGGATGGAATTGAGCAGAAGGTCGTCTGCTGGCCCGGTTCTCGGCACAATGTCGTAATTCGAGGTCTTGACCGAATCGACCAGCTTTTTGGCGAACCAAAGCTCTTCGTTGGTCATCCGGCCGGAAGCAATCACGGCAATCTCGGTCGGTTGGAACCGCTTCAGATCTTCTGCAGCCCGAGAGATAGCGGCTGTCCAACTGGCGGTTTCCAGGTTGGATAAGTGCCGGATCTGAGGCTCTGTCAGACGGTCGGTCGAATTGACATCGTGAAAATTCAGACGGCCGTAATCGCACATCCAAGGCGAATTTACGTCGTTGTTCTCGCGGGGGGTTTGGCGATAGAGCACGTTTTGCCGGCTGCCAATCAGGGTGTTGCAGCCGGTGGCGCAGCTCGTGCAAATACTTTTGGTCTCCTTAAGGAACCAGACTCGCATCTTGAATCTGAAGTCGGTGCTGGTGAGCGCGCCAACCGGGCAGATGTCGACGGTGTTGAGGGAGTAATTACTGTCCAGCACCCGTCCGGGATGAGCGGTCAAATAGGAATGGCTGCCGCGACTGGCGAAGCCCAGCACATCGTCGTGAGCCACTTCTTTCATGAAGCGGATACAGCGGGAACAAAGGATGCAACGTTCGTCATCCAAGGTGACCCGGGGGCCGAGGTGGACGTGCTTTGGCTTCTTAACCTTTTCTTCCCGGAAGCGTGAACCTCCCGTGCCATATTGAACGCTGAATTCCTGTAACTCGCATTCGCCGGCTTGGTCGCAGATCGGACAATCCAGCGGATGATTAATCAAAAGAAACTCCATCACGCCATGCCGGCAATCCTGGACGAGTTGCGAGTCGGTTCGCACCCCCATCCCTTCGGCGACATCCTGTGCACAGGATATTTGTGGCCGTGGTATCCAGTTGATCACGGGCTTGCCGTCCGGGCCAAGCTCCGGTTTGCGATCCGGACCCATCCTCGGCATGCCCATCTCGATTAGACACATCCGGCAGTTACCTGGAGAGCTCAGCTTGGGATGATAACAGTATCGGGGGACAAACTTACCAGCTTGCGCACAAGCTTCGATAACGCGCGTTCCTTTGGGGAACTGGTACCAGACGCCGTCGATCTGTACGTTGAGAAGTGGTACTGGGTCACTCATAACCGTCTAGCCCTAATGTTTGTCCTCTGGCTTGGAGGAGGCGTTTCCGTTCTTCGAAGCATATGCCAGGAATTCGTCGCGAAATTTCGCAACAAAGCTCTGTGTAGGCCAAGCGCAGGCTTCACCGAAAGCACAGATGGTTCGACCGGCGATACGGTCTGCAACCGACACTAATATGTCCGCGTCGCCATCGGCGCCGGCTCCATCGAGCAAGCGAGTGGTGATCTTCTGCATCCAAAGCGATCCTTCCCGGCACGGAGTGCATTGGCCGCAACTTTCGTGGCCGTAAAATTGGTTGATGTTGTTCAGAGCCCAGACCATGTCACGGGAATCATCCATCACAATGACTCCGCCGGAGCCCGCCATAGAACCGACTGCGGCCAAGCTGTCGAAATCCATCCGGATATCCTCGATCCCGATCTCTGCCTCGGTGGTGGTGCCATCCGGTTGCTTGGTCTTGATTTTGTAACGTTCGTCTGCCCGCAACACTTTGGCTGAGCTGCCGCCGGGGATGACGGCTTTCAATTTGCGACCGGGACGAAGGCCTCCGCAAATATCGTAGATGAGCTCGCCCATGGTCACACCGCCGACCTCGAGCTCGTAATAGCCCGGCTTTTGCACATCCCCGCTTACGCACAGAATCCGGGTGCCCGTGTTATTAGGTCGCCCAATTTTTGCGAACTCGGCGCCGCCCATCTTAACGATGTGCTTAACGTCACATAAAGTCTCGACGTTGTTGACGATCGTTGGCGACATGTACAAACCGAGAGCCGCCGGAAAATAAGGTGGTTTGATTCGGGGATAGGGCCGCTTGCCTTCGATCGATTCGATCAAACCGGTTTCTTCACCGCAGATGTACGCGCCAGCGCCGCGATGAACGTAAATCTCGAGATCAAATCCGGTTCCCAGGATGTTCTTCCCAATGAAGCCGTGTTCTTTGGCTTCCTGAATGGCGCGCTCCAGTATCTTCGCGCCCACCGGGAACTCGCCTCTAATATAGATGTAAGCCAGGCGCGCATTCACCGCATAGCAAGAGATGATCATCCCTTCCAGAAGCTGATGCGGGTCCTGGTGTATGATATACCGGTCTTTGAAGGTGCCTGGTTCGGCCTCGTCTGCGTTGCAAATGAGGTAAATCGGCTTCGTCTCCCCTGGTCGAATAAATCCCCACTTTGCTCCCGTTGGAAATCCGGCGCCGCCTCGTCCACGTACCCCGGAGGCTTTGACTTCGCTCACGATCTCTTGTGGCTGCATCTTGAGGGCCTTTTTCAGCTCCTCATAGCCGCCGTCCTTCAAGTAGCAGTCGATATCGGTTGTCCAGCCTTCGCGGTCGACGTTCTTGAAAACGATTCGTCTTTCACGAGGATGGGGAGTGCGAAGAATGGCTGGCATATCATTGATATTTCTTAAGTAATTCCGGGACGCTTTCTTCAGAGACCGCTTCGTAAAAGTCGTCGTTGATCATGCAGACCGGAGCCGTTCCACAGCTCGCCAGGCATTCCACAAATTCAACGCTGTATTTTCCGTCCGCGCTCTTAAAAAAATGGGCGTGATGGTTTCCGGACTGCTTTTCGATATTGGCGTGCTTACAGAACGTATCCAGCAAAGAGTAACCCCCAGCCAGGGCACAGGATAAGGTCCGGCAAACTCGAATGTGGTGTTTCCCAACCGGGTTTTGCCTGAGCATCGGATAGAACGTCACCAATTCGAGAACGTTGATCGGCTCTAACTCGAGCTTTGCTGCTACCCAGGTGATCGCTTCTTCACTTATATAACCAAAGTGCTCTTGTAAGAGGTGGAGTAAAGGAAGCGTAGCGCTTCGTTTTGAAACCGGGTAATGAGTGATCACTTCGTCGATGTGATCTGCTAACTCCTGCGGAATTTCCATGCCTAGTGTTCTTTTAAAAGATCCGGTTCGCGAACAAGATGACCGTTAAAAAACTGAAGAG
>JAFAHI010000431.1 GCA_019237325.1 Verrucomicrobiota bacterium
TGCCATAACTGTCAGCCTTGCCTCGGTCGATCAAGTTGCGGCTCGTACCGAAGAAGATCCGAGAGATAGGCAAGAACCAGGAATACACACGGGCTAATCACAATTGCAATCACTCCAGGACCCAAAATTCGCCACATTATTACGTCACTGTAGAAAAACGCTCGTCGTTCGAAGCTTATAATACCGTATTGGCCCAGCAAAAGGAAAGGAGTCAAAACGGCGGCTAGTTCTGCTAATAACAAATTCGTGCCCCATCGTCCACGCAGGAAGGTCGAGCTGAAGCCGTGCATGATGAGCGCGGGAATGAGCAAAAGCACAATCGAAGTACCGATTGAGTAGTTGCTCTCCTGAGCGGATGGGACCGTTAAAAGATCATTGATCAGGCCGGTAAAAAATGTCAGTCCCAGCACGGCAGGGAATGGCAGAGTCAAACAACCGTAGAAGAGGAGGCCTGGGGCAAGTAAAATAGCCGATTCTTTGAGCCAGATAATCGGCGGAATATAACGTTGAACGATAGACGCTAGGAAAATCAGCAAGGCTAAGAGCAATGAGAAGCGTATCATCGGGTCCCAACGATTACAAAGACGTCTTCGACGCGAGTTAAGTCGACGGCCGGTTCCACGGTAGCTACCCCTTCAAGTTCCTTGATGGCGAAACCTTTCACGGTGCCAACCAGCACACCGGAAGGGAATACTCCGCCAGTGCCGGAAGTAAACACCTTCATGCCGGGCTTTATCTGGGCGGTCTTGCTGATGAACCCGACTCGCAAATCGGGCACATAGTTTGAAGAAGCTCTGGTACCGCTGATGATACCTTGTTCCTGAGTTCCTTCGATACTGACGGAAACTTTAAGCCCTTCGTCCGAAACCAGGAGCACGATCGCGGCGTTCTTCGACACGTTCACGATCTTACCGACCAAGCCTGCCTCCGTGACGACCGCCATATCGATGCCCACGCCGTCAGCTGATCCCCGGTCTATCGTGCAGCTGTTCCACCAGGCGGCGTTCTCTCTACTGATGACACGCGCCGGTAAGAGTTTGAACGGAGAGCTTTCCCGGTAACCAAGGGCCCGATTCAATCGGTTTACCTCAGACTGTAGGTTTTTTAGAAGCGAGTTTGAGGTCCGCAGTTCGGCATTTTCCTCTTTGAGCTCACGGTTTTCTTTTTCGAGTTCGTCGAGCTTCTTAAATCCTCCGCTGACGCCGCCGATGCCTTGGGTCAAGGAGGAGGCTGCATTGAAGATCGGCGAAACGGTGTTGAGAAAAGCCGCTTGCCACTGCTGTTTGCATCCTGCCGGGACGATCAGTACAAAAACGACCAGAACCACAAACGTGATCAACGCTGCGATCGATGTGCCCCTCATGAAAGCGGCTTACTCGGCGGTTAACGGATGGGCTTATCGGACGAGGCAACCTGCCGGAGGAACTTGATCTCGCTCAAGGCGCGACCGGTTCCTTCCGCAACGGCGCTGAGTGGATCCTCCGCGACATGAACGGGAAGCCCGGTTTCTTCCTGCAACAGCTTATCCAGTCCTCTAAGCAGTGCGCCTCCACCGGCCAGAACCAATCCACGGTCGACCAGATCTGCCGATAGCTCCGGTGGGCAGCGTTCGAGGGTCACCCGGACGGATTCCACGATCGTAGAGATCGGTTCCAACAACGCCTCACGAACCTCCTGAGATGTAATCGTCAAAGTCTTGGGCAACCCGGCAACTAGGTCGCGACCTTTAACCTCCATGCTGGTCTCTTTGTCCATTGGATAGGCGCTACCGATCTTGATCTTGATCTCTTCTGCGGTTCGCTCGCCGATCATCAAGTTGTAGGCCCTCTTCATATAGCCGGCGACAGCTTCGTCGAGCTCATCGCCCGCCACCCGGACGCTGCGGCTGAATACGATTCCAGACAGAGAAATCAGAGCCACTTCGGTGGTGCCGCCTCCGATATCGATAATCATGTTTCCGGCCGCATCTTGAACCGGTAAACCGACGCCGATAGCGGCCGCCATCGGTTCTTCTATCAGATACACTTCCCGGGCTCCTGCATGTGCGGCTGATTCTTTCACGGCGCGTTTCTCCACTTCGGTAATTCCAGAGGGTACGGCGATGACTACCCGAGGCCGCACCCATTTGCTGCTGTGGACCTTCGTAATGAAATGGCGAAGCATCGCCTCCGTCATCTCGAAGTCGGCGATTACACCATCTTTCAACGGCCGCACAGCCACGATATTCCCTGGGGTACGCCCCAGCATCCGCTTGGCTTCATCGCCTACAGCTAGGACGTGGCTGCTTCCGGCCCGTACAGCAACGACCGAGGGTTCGCGCAGAACGATACCTTGGTCCTTGACGTATACGAGCGTGTTAGCCGTTCCGAGATCTATACCGATATCGTTCGAAAATAACCCGAAAACACCATTAAACATTAAAAGTCGACCTTCTATTCTTGCTTGTGGTTACATCAACGGTCCAACTGGTTAAGCACTCCCTTGTGGTTAGGGCCAGTCTTCACGAGTGTAGGTGAGCCACAGTATCTAATTAAATCCAGAACCCATTTTATGATGGCTTGCCTGTATCTAGGTAGGGCGGAACAGATCGTCAAGGAAACAATCTGACAAGGAAAAAGTGAGGGAACAAACTAAGTTGTGTCGTTGGGATTGAGTAAAGCAGTGCGGAACCTATCCACGTTCTTACACCAAGTATATCTATTGGAAGTAGTTGGTGGAGTGGCGGTTACGTGTCTGGGATGGGTCTCCTGTTACTTGACAGGCAGCCCCTGGCTACGGTCAGCGCCGCTTTGGTTAGGCGGCTATTTGTTCGTATATAACTTAGATAGACTCCACTACGATCCGGCCGATCAGGTGAATACTCCGACCCGTTTCCTGTATCGGGAATCGCTGCGATCGAAACGATTGTTGTTGATCTGGCTCAGCGCCGCGACCCTAGTTGGCTGGCCCGCGGTTACCGGCCGCTGGTGGCTGATTCCACCAATCGTGCTAGCAATCGCGGCACTACAATTCTACTCGCGGCCACTGCCCTTGGTTCGAAAGCGGCTCAAAGACCTGCCGGTGTTAAAAACGTTTATAGCACCGTTTCTGATCGCCGCAGTTTTGGTGTTGTGGCCGGCGTTGGAGCTCAGGAGAAGTCTAGGGGCGAGAGAGATGTTGGTGTTTTTCTGGTGCTTCATCGTGTTGAGCGTGAACAGTATCAGCTTCGATCTTCGGGATATTTCAGGGGATCTCCGAAACGGTACTAGGACGTTACCGGTCTTGCTGGGCGCAAACTGGAGCACCGTCCTTCTTGGCGCTCTCGCGCTTTTGGCGACTCTGATGAGTCCCCTGTTAGGTTTGCGAGGAGCTGCTAATCTCTTGTTGCCGTGCAGCCTTTTGCTAGGGGGCGCCTCGATTCTGGTGGCCCTTTTTTCACATGTTCAGCCGATCACGTTGAGTTTTGTGGCAGACCTTTT
>JAFAHI010000312.1 GCA_019237325.1 Verrucomicrobiota bacterium
AGCTCACCCCCAAATGAAACTCTTCAGCTCGTTTCTGAGCTCCCGAACCCTTGTTGGGCTAGCAGGAGCGATTTCTGTGGTCGGTCTGGTGCCTTCAATGCCAGCGGCGGATAAACCGACTATTCCGATTATCGTTAAGGATACAACTTCGTTCTATTGGCAGATCGTGTTGGCCGGTGCTCGTAAAGCCGGGCAAGATCTCAACGTCAATGTACCAGAGCTCGGAGCGCAATCTGAATCCGATATTAACGGCCAGATCTCGATTCTTGAGAATGCGGTTTCCGGAAATCCGGCCGCCATTGTGATCTCACCAACTCAGTTTGCCGCCCTTGGCAAACCCATTGATGAAGCCGCCAAGAAAGTCAAAATCATCGGCATCGATTCGGCGGCCGATTCGAAAGCGTTCACGTCTTTCTTGACCACCGACAACGTCCAAGGAGGCCGGGTGGCAGCGGATGGTTTGGCGGCGGCAATTGCCGCGAAATATGGGAAACCGGAAGGCCAGGTGGCATTGATTACGTCGATTCCTGGTGTCGGCTCGCTGGAACAGCGAAAACAGGGTTTTAAAGAGGAGCTTGCCGCCAAATACCCGGGCTTGAAACTCGTCGACGAAAAATATGGGGATGGCCAGGCCACCAGTGGTTTGAATATTATGACCGACCTGATCACCGCCAATCCTGACTTGCGAGGTGTATTTGCTTCGAACCTGATTATGGCGCAAGGGGCCGGTCAAGCGATCGCGGAAAATAAAGCCGCGGATAAAATCAAACTCGTCGGTTTCGACAATGACGATAAGCTGGTTGGATTCCTAAAGGATGGCACGATCTGCGCATTAGTGGTGCAAGATCCTTACCGGATGGGATACGACGGCGTTAAGACTGCGTTAGCGGCGTCCAAGGGAGAGAAAGTACCGGCGAATGTCGATACAGGCGCAAATCTGATTACCAAGGAAAATATGAATACTCCTCGGTCTCAGGAGCTCCTGAATCCGAAAGTGAAATAGCCGAGCGGTCCCCGTACCAGCCAGGCACTACCGCGAACTGCCGATGAACCCGGCGGAGAATGGCACGGATGACGCTACAGGCGCGGTGACGACCGCCGCGCCTGTGCTCGTCCTTAAGAAGCTGGATAAACGATTCGGCGGGACGCATGCGCTGAAGGCGGTTGATCTCGCTTTTGAGGCAGGTGAGGTCCATGCCATTGTCGGCGAGAACGGAGCCGGCAAATCGACCCTGATCAAGCTGCTGACCGGCGTGTATCCCCGGACGAGTGGCGAAGTTTTTTGGGAAGGGAAGCCAGTCTCGCTGGCGACTCCCCATGAAGCCATCGAACTGGGTATCAATGCGGTGCACCAGGAGGTTGTTGTCTGCCGGCATCTGTCGGTGGCTGCTAACCTCTTTCTAGGTGATGAGAAAGTACGGTTTGGTCTCCTGCAGCACGGCGACATGGTACGGGCGGGTCAGAAAATTCTTGACGATATCGGGTTCCATCTTCCGGCCGCCGCGCTTCTATCCACGCTAACGATTGGTCAACAGCAATTGGTTGCTACGGCTCGCGCAGCGACCCGTGGCACTCGGTTTCTTATTTTTGATGAACCGACCGCCTATCTTACCCGAAGCGAAGCTGCGCAATTGTTCGCCTTGATCCAACGTCTGAAGGCTAAGGGCGTCACCATCGTTTATATCTCCCACCGAATGGAAGAAGTCTTCCAGCTGGCCGATCGGGTTTCGGTTCTGCGTGACGGCCAATTGGTAGGCACACAAAAAGTATCCGAGACCAACGAGAAAGCGCTGATTACTTTGATGATTAATCGGGCGATCGAGCAAGTGCATTATAAAGAGTCGATTCCTTTCGGGAGCGAGATCTTGCGCACGGAAAAACTGTCCGGAAAAGGATTTCAGGACATCTCTATCCGGGTGCGGGAAGGAGAGGTAGTTGGGCTATATGGTCTCATCGGCGCCGGCCGCAGCGAGTTCGTACAAAGTTTGTTCGGGCGCTTTCCAAAAACCGGAGGCCAGATTTTCTGGAACGGCAAACCGATCGAGATTCGAAAGGAAAAAGATGCCATCTCGCTGGGTGTTGCGCTGGTGCCCGAGAGCCGCCGCGACCAAGGACTCTGCTTAAATCTCGGGGTCGGTCTCAATCTGAATTTACCGATCTATCACCGCCTGACCAAGGCCACTGTAATAAACCCATTTGCGGAGACCGCCGCTGCAGACCGGCAGATTCGCGAAGTACAAATCAAGACGGCATCTCGAGAGACTCTGGCCTCGAGTCTGTCCGGCGGTAACCAGCAGAAGATCGTTTTGGGTAAATGGTTAAACCACGGAGCTAAGCTCTTCATCTTTGATGAGCCGACCACCGGTGTGGACGTGGGAACCAAGGCGGAAATCTATAAGCTGCTGGCCCGGCTATTGAAAGCAGGCGCCGGCGTTATCCTAATTTCTTCCTATCTTCCGGAAGTGTACGACCTTTCCGATAGTCTGCATGTTTTCCGCCGGGGCCGATTGGTGGCGACCCATGATAGCGCGCACCAGAGTGAGGAAGCTTTACATGAAACCATTCTAACCCAGGCACTGGGGGTGTAACCAAAGTCAATTCCCGAATGCCGCGAATAGCCTAGTGAGGTCGAGCTAAAAATGAGTGTTCAAACGTCAGATGAATCCCGGCAGCTGGCTGCGACCAAGAGAAGAGCCCAATTTGAAGCCCTCCTTGGATTGACCTTGATAGTGCTTCTGGCACTGATGTGGATCTTTTTGGCGTTTAATACCAGGGCCTTTTTGACTTACGGCAACATTAGCAACCTGTTACGACAGGGCACCGTGGTCGCGATTCTCGCGATTGGCGAGACCTTTGTCATCATCACCGCGGGAATCGATCTCTCAGTCGGTGCGGTCGTCGGGTTCAGCACCGTGATTATCGCTTTGTTGCTGAAAGCGGGTGTTCCGGTCCCGCTGTCCATCCTCATCACCCTGGTAGGTGGGTTGGTTATCGGTGCTTTCCATGGATTCGGCATCACGAAGCTCGGTCTGCCTCCGTTTATTATGACGTTGGCGACGCTTACCGCCATCCCGAACATCGGTTTCCTTATCACCAATGGAGCGACTATCCAGATCCAGAATGAAGCTTTCTCGAGTTTCTCGACTGGGGATTTTCTCTTTCTTCCGAATCTTTTCTGGATGGTGATTGTTGTGGCCGTTCCTACTTACATTCTCCTTCATCATAGCCGCTATGGGCGCTACTTGTTTGCCGTCGGATCGAATCCGGAAGCGGCTCGCCTCTCGGGCGTGAATACTGTGCGCATCGTTTATATGGCCTACATGGTGTCTGGCCTCTGCGCAGCTTTTGCCGGAGTCTTAACGTCCATCCGCCTTACGTCCGGAAGCGCGATCCACGGTCAGGGTTTGGAATTGGAAGCGATCGCTTCCTCAGTGATCGGTGGTGCAAGTCTGTTCGGGGCCATCGGTTCAGTGCATGGACCACTGCTTGGTTCCTTCATTTTGACCACCATCGCCAATGGCGCGAACCTGATGCACGTCAATTCCTTCTGGCAGAAAATCATTACCGGCGGTCTGATTATCGTGATCGTCTATTTCGACGGCATCCGCCGGAAAAAG
>JAFAHI010000313.1 GCA_019237325.1 Verrucomicrobiota bacterium
CTTTTTAGAACGAGAGCACAAAGAAGCCGACGCGGAGAATGCTGCCGAAGACAAGGGATTCACTGGTCGCAAGCAAGGGACTCGGCCTTCCCACGATTTACAAGAATTTGTCGGCGAGTACGCCAATCCTGGCTATGGCCGAGTCACGATTGCGCTATCGAATTCCCAGAACAGCCTCCAGTTCAAACTCAACGACTTGACTAGGACGGTGGGGCATTTTCACTACGACACTTTCGCTGTGCCTGCCGACCCGATCGACCCAATCGAGAAATTGAAGATCAGCTTTATTACGGATCTAAACGGCGACATTTCCAGCGTAAGTATACCACTCGAGGAAAACGTAAAGAGCATCCTCTTTGATCGAGTGGCGGAAAAACAAATGTTTGAGCGGGAATTTCTCGAACAATTTATCGGAGACTATGACTTTATGGGCCGCACGCTATCCGTCCGATTTAACGGTAGTAAGCTGACCGCAGCTTTCCCAGGTGAGCCCGTTTTGCCTCTTGAGCCAAAGCACGGCACGCTCTTCAATGTGGTATCGCTTCCCGGAACAACCATCGAATTTAAGAAGGACGAATCGGGCGCATTCACCCAATTGATCTTCGGTGCTACCGACGTCAGCTATCTGATCAAACGTAAGTAGGTGATTCTGCAAAGAGGTCGAGGGCGGCTGACGCCACTGCCACCAACCGACAGCTGACCGAAGCGCCGCCGCAAAAGAGCGCATAAAGCCGAATAGAACGAAGTTAAGGAACGAGAATCCCCGGCGGAATCGGGATTCATTTTTCTTACTCAATTTTATGCGGAACTAAGGCAACATTTTTGACTTTCCTCTGGAGTTTCACAGGCCTAACCACTTCACAATCTTTTCCCCAGGAAAGAATCCAGGGAATGATCTCCTCCAGCGAATTCAGGGTCAAAGAAAATTCGGGGTTAGCGCCGGCTAACTCCTGGATCTGCTGGCTCGAATGCCAATTCCGCTCGCGAACGAGCTGCGCGGCCCGGCCGGAGAATCTTAAGACGATCTGCTCGAGCCCGGCGTTTTCGCTTTGCCAGATTTGAAAACTGTTCCGGAAGAGCCGTTGAATCTCCCCCTCCCCCGGCCGTGAGTTGGAAAACTTGTGGCCAGTTCGCGAGACCTTCTGCATCCGGGCGAGCACGAAGATCCGGCGGGCTTTGCGGTTCCGGTCGAATCCTAGCAAATACCACTGGCCGGAGACGCAGGCTAAATGCCAAGGCTCAACGGAGCGCTTTTCGAATGCCTTGGCGTCCAGCTTTTTGTATCCGAATTCGACGGCCTCTTCATTCCGGATTGCTTGGGCGAGTTCCGAGAAAACCGTCGTATCCGGCAGATAGGCGGCAAACTGCCGGAATGAAATCGCGGAATCCAAATCGTCCCAGCTGACGCTGACATTGGCGCTGCCGGTCGAGGCCTGCAGTTTCTGGAACGCCGCCCGGAGCGGCTGTTCGAACGCGGTGCCTTTGTAGGCTTCTAACGCCTTTTGTGCGACAAAGACCGACACGAGTTCCGCTTCTGTTAGTTGGAATAGAGGTAAATCGTTAATCGGCCTTGTGAAATAGTAGCCGCCGCGTGCAAAATCGAACTCGATAGGGACGCTCATCTGGTAGCGCATGTAGTCGATGTCGCGCTGGATCGTCTTGGTCGTCACCTCGATCGTTTCCGCGAGCTTGGTGCGGTTAGGATACCGGCCGGTCTTGATCGCGTGGAAGATTTCCTGGAAGCGGTAGAGCGGCGGTCTGGAATGGAGGGTGCGGGCTTTTGCTGGAGTCGGGATCTGGGTGGAGCGGCTCTTCTTGCTCAGACGGGGCATGAAGCCCGTTTTAACATCCACAGAATGGTAGAACGACCATTTTCTTGGAGTGATGGGCAGGACTGGTTCGAGAGGGAAGCGGTACCGAGGACGCGAGGAAATTTGGGAAGACTGATTCCCAATCGCCATCGACTCGAGCTGCATTTCTTGAACCACGTTGCAAATCTAAGCCCCACCCTGGGACATCGGTGGTCCCTGGCACGAACGGGTGCACAATATTCTTGAGGAATATGCGAGCAGGGACAGCGGATGTCCCAGGCTCTGGTGCAATCTTGGGATGTGAGGTATTTGAATGAAGGAGCCCAAAGACATGTCTGATTGGAACTTAACTTTTGAGCGCGGTGAATCAGTGACCAACGCCGAACTCCCTTCGGTGCTCGCCGGAATCGCCAGCCTCGACGCAAATAGCCCTAAGAACGATTGGATGACACTGGGCAAGTATTCTGCCGATGCCGAGCACCTCGGTTTTGCGCAGACCGCCGCCACGCCGGATGGCTACATCGTCGAGATTCGGATAGAAACTCCCGGATCGAGCGATTTTGGTTTCTGGAAGGCAGGCCGCCAAGAGCCCCAAGGGGCAGTAGTTTACCAGTCGAAGGAAGGCCGGTTTAAGACTTTCACAAACGAGGTACTGCGGCTAGCCGAAGTAACGGCGATCCTTGAACATTTTTATCGCCATTTTCAACTTCACTCTGACTTCACCTGGAGATCGATCTTGGATGATCTTTTGGAGAGTGTTCCTGACAAATCGGTATCCGAGATGGCGACTTTGCGTTATCACCTGGATCCCTGGAAAACAACGCGGTTTAGCTGCGCGAAATGCGGCGGCGACTATCTGGGCTCCGAGCTAGTGGACGGAGAGATGTTTGAGGACGGGATTGAGAGAGATTGCCCGAAATGCCACGAACCGGTCCTCTTTCTAGTCTTTGAGTCCGTTGATGAACTCGCCGATCATCCAGAGGCGCTTGCCCCGAGTGAGCGCGAGAATTTCGCGAGACGATCCGATTTTGTCAGCCGATGGAGAGCCGGGCTCCTGAAATCGCCGGAACAACTTCCTGAACTGAGCGAAGACCCGATCACCCTTTTTTGGGATGCAGACCCGGACACGGACGAGATTACCATTCGGACGGAAGATCGCGTCATCTGGCGACAACCGCTGGGATACGAACACTACGACTACTTTGTTGATGCCTTAAATCCTAAAGTCAAAATATGGCCGCGCGCTTGTGGACGTCATCCCTACGGAACGCGCCGAGTTTTACCTCTGGGGTGACCGTCTCTCCGCTCCCGAGATCTGCGTGGAAGCGCGTCGAAACCTGCGTACGGAGAGTTCGTGATGATTCAGGTTTGGTCGAAAAGGTCAGGAATGGCCTTCATTGAGTAATTCCAGGACCGGCCGATTAATTTCCTGGATCCGGCGGCAGACCATCTGCAGTTGGTTTGAAAAATCCTGCCGGCTATTCGTCGCCACCTTCTGTTCTGAGGCCGCCCACTCGTTCGTAAATCCCAATACGACCCGGCGCGACCGGTCTTTGGACAACACCGCACATTCCTCTAACCCTGCAATCACAACGTGCTGATCGTAAATCTGAGCGACCAGCTCGGACGTCGGATCGTCTTCGATCACGCTGCAGCCACACAACTGCTGAAGAACGTCCGCTAAGTCGTACAGAAATGTGTCGATCACGAGGACGTACCCGGTTCGCCGGGACGTGAGCGCGCGATCGCCTGACTCTCCTTCCCAAGCCGGAATCTCGCTAGGAATCAAACCGCGGTTAATGTCATGAAACAGAACCGCGCCAACCTCAAGCTCCAGATCCGGACACCGTCCTTCCCGGTAATTGGTTACGATGACTTCTTGTTCCAAAGGACCTTGGCAAAAGATCTCGGGACCGTCGCGGATCGCATCAAGGAAGCGTTCCAGATTAGCGCATGAGCGGGTATTCAGCGGGAAGGGCACCAAAATAGAGACCGCGTACCCGTCCGGCAAGTAGCCGACTTCTCCAAGTTTTGATGACAGCTCTCCGCACTTGTAACGAACATTGTAATCGGTTTCAAAAACCGTCTTCAGCGCCCGGTCAAGGTCAGGCTTAGCCGGTCCTAACAAATAGAGAAGACCTTGACCGGCGTTCGCCGGCCAGATGTGAGAGACATTGTAAATCGGAAGAGCTCATACTAATATTGTTCCAGAGCTAAATGCTTCATAGTGATCACATCCGCCCGATCAGTCCTGCGTGTCCTCACCCTCGATTTCTGAAAGCGCATAGGCATCGACCCAGCGGTCGATCAACCTTGCATAATGGATGGCCAGGTCAGGATAGAAGTCGGAACTGATGCGGGTGAAATTACGGTAAGGATCCGAGTCTCCGTTGTCGCTGCATGCCCGGTTCGTTTCGTTGGCAACAAGGACCGAACCGTGCCGTAACCAGACTGCATCAATATCAAAGCCGCCTCCGCTCTGTTCCACGCTGTCGAGAGAATCGACCAACTGACCCAGGATTAGGGGCGCTGCACTAGTGAAAGGCTTGAAAACGAACTCACACTCGTATTCGTCGACGACCCGGTACTCGATCCTCGGTCTTTTGCGTCCTACTAGTCGGGCCCGGACGGTGGTTACGTCGGCGGTCGTCGACTCTAATTCAATCCGTGCGATTTCGACCTCGTTGGTTCGATAGCCTGGAAGATATTCTCCTCCCATGAAGGTAGGGTGGATTCTTCCCAGTCTTTCCCTTGCCTCATCGCTGAGCTCGTCTGAGGCAAGTTCTTGAGCCAGCTCATCCAGGCGACCTTCTCGAAAGAAATCCGTGATCATTTCCCGCCGCCGGGTCCCTTTCACATTCCGTAAGACCGCTTGGAGCACATCGTTGGCAGGTTCCCAATAAGAGCTCGGCCGAAACTCATAATCGATGTCCGGATGGCGGAGCCGATGGTTGACTAGGTCGGTGGGGTCCATCTTCGGTAACGCGTAGAGACTCGAACTGTCTTTCATAAACGCAAACGCAACCTACGCCCTGCCCTGGGACATCCGCTGTCCCTGTGACGAACTGATAGTTAACATTCTTGAAGAAGAGGCGAGGTAGGGACAGCGGATGTCCCAGGGCAGGGCGTATAGTTTTGTCCGATGTCAGCGCTCTTGTGTAACCATGCCCTTTGCTAGCGAAGCGGCGCCCAGGAGCCGGAAAACTTCCGTCAACCTATGCAACAAACACCAGAAGCTGCCCTGTGTTTTCGACAAGAACCGCCACTCACCGAGGCGGTCGGGTGGCGCACTGTAAGGCCTTCGCCATCATTAGCCGCAAAGTCTAGCCCAAGGCAATCCGCGCCTTGGGGTCCAATCATCATCGCGACCGGTCTTATAACGGCGGCCTTGATCGTCGCGAACGGTAACAAACCCGCACCGCCGGCAGGGCCGAACCCAGTCCGTCCGTCTGAGCATTTGGTGACCGTTAGCGAAAGCATGCCGCCGGTACCGCGCGCTCAGCCGGTAATCTGGCCACGGGCCGAAGCCGCAGGGACGGCGACGATCTTCAGCCAAGAATGGTATGCGAATCCGAGCAATCGTGGACGTTGGGTTTGCCAGGAGATCCCGCGCGAAGGTCGCGTTTGGATCCACTACCAGGGTCAGCTACTAAGCGCCAGCCAATTGCCTCAGCACGCCAGTCTCTGGGATGAATACTGGACCCCAGGCGCAACCTGGGTCTGGATGATTCCTGCCGGCGCAACGGCGCCGCAGTGGGTTGATCCATAAACCCGGGGCGGCCCTTTCAGCTGATGCATGATTCTGATTATGTTAATCAAATTGATCTTGAGAGACAAGGGAGCAGGGACAGCCGATGTCCCTACCGCCGGCGTATCCTTACCTATGTTTACTGCTGTTGAGCTAAGCAACCCCTAAAAACCACATGAAGACCAGCACCGAAGTATACCGGGAGTTAAAAGCGCCACAGTTCAGCGAAGCACAAGCCAACACACTCGTGGAGATACTGCAGGCAGGCGGGATCGTCGAACCCGAGCCGCCCGAAAGCGAACTCGATCGGATAGAGCGATATCTAGTGGCCGAACCGTTCGAGGCGTTTGCTATCGAGATGACAAACGGCGCGACTTACCGGATCCAAAGGCGAGGGGAGTGCAGTTTCAGCCGGCACGGTTCTGTCCAGTTGTTAGGCCTCGATGACGCAAAATGGTCGCTCCTCAGTCCAGACCATATTATCCGAGTACAGAAGATATAAAGACTCGCTCCGATAATTGTTCCCTAGGTTCTTCGTCTCGAATAATTGACCTGTCCCTCGTTGGCGGATCCCTTGTTACACTTTGGGTCGACGGAAGACTTGAACTACGCGACGGAATCTCTCATGCGCCGCATGGAACACGACAGATATCTTGCAATTGATGATGGACCTTTGATTGCATAAGATGAAGAGTCTTTATTGGAATTGCTATAGTGAAAGAGAAGAACACGCCGTCGGAAAATCCGTGGACACGAGTGGCTTTTGGCGATAGTGGCGACCAGGTCTTCTGGGAGTCCGGATTTGAGTCATTAGGCAGTGTACAGTGGATACTTTCGAATCTTGAACTTCTCGGCGATCCCAAAAAAATCGATTGGGATCTGGTAATTGGCGATCACCATTACTTTGATTGCATCAAGGATTGGGACTTTCCGCCGCTATACCATGTCGCTGATTTTGAGAACCTGTTTGACGATTTTTCGGCCGATGTTACAAGCGGAGAAGAGAGCGAGTTACCGGGCGGGGCGTTCGACTCGATAGAGCTATATATCCGTACTGATAAGGCGGATCACATCGTGAAACTTTTCCAGGAGTTCGAGAGTCACCTATGTTCTCTCGAACCACTGCAGAAGGCAGGTATAATTTAGTGACCAAATCTGAAAGCTCCGATGCTAATTCATTCAAGCGCCCGTTCTGAAAAAATCCCTGATGATCGCCCGCCGCTGTGGCCCTTTCACGTTGCACAACACGGTATCAAGCGCATCCTTAGGAGGCGCGCAGTAAGAAGTGGGCCGGTATTGGCAGTCGATGTCCGGATAGCGAAGTTGACGGTTGATTGCTTCGACAAGGCTCATTTTACGACCGGCATTAGCAGACGTTCAGGAAGATCGCGCTATAAGCAAAAATTTCCTCTTCTTTGCCTCCGCGTACGCCGCGACCTCTGCGCGAGACCCTTTTTCATGTGGCTCCGGCTTCGTCGCGCTATGGAATCTGCGGATCTTTCATATTCAGGACCTGGGATTACTTGACCTCAGTGAAACCGGCAGGCCCTGCGTCGCCGGTCGTCATAGTCCGATCTCAACCATCCCGCCCCCAACCGGAAAGTGGATCCATACCGAATCTATTGGTAGATCGCTCCGCGACGCGCGATATGCCGCAAGTTGACCAGAATAAGTAAGCGCTTTCGACGGCCAGTCAGCTCTCCTACCCATGAAAGACTTATGATCAATGATCACTAACCCGTTGGCAGTCTCGAGCAACAAGTCAATGTATCCAACCGTCTCTTGACCATTGCTGCCAAGCACGCCGAAGGGTACCTCTACATCAACGCGAGCGGGTTGAAAAACACTTCGGATGCTGGAAGTAAACCGACCGATCATTGCGGCGACATCCTCAGCGGTGATGTCATGAATAAGCCCATGAGCGAGCAGGATGCGCCTAATCATTTCTAGCCTGTTCGGATGGTTGGGGTTTACAAACTCCGCTGCTAGAATCTTATGGAGAGCATTCCCAAGAGCGTTCTCTTCAACCGCGCCGCTAATCGGCAGACGATTCCCAAGATCGATGGTTCTCAGGACCTTAGCTGACGTCAGCGCCGGCAACTTCGAGGGGATGACGGTCGCGGGCGGCCCTTTTGCGCGGGAAAGCGAAGCTGGGAACCAGCGATAGGTTTGAGAAGCATCCGGCAGCCCGCTCTGTTCGCATGGCAAGATAGTCCTGGTCCGAAACGGTACCTTTGAAGGTCCGAGTAAACCATCTCTGATGACACCCTCTCCGGTCATCGGTTTGAACCAGGATGCTTGCAGCAGATCGAGCCAGGAGCTGGATTCGCCAGCCCGAATAACCGGAATCAATAGGTCACGCGCTCGCGTAAATCCGACATAGAGCAGACGCAATTCTTCGCGCGCAGCCGCGAGATTCGCCGATTTTCCATGCGTTCCATCTTCGATCCTGGTCACCAGCGGAATACCCTTTTGATGATTGCCGAACGGCCAAGGCCAAAAGCGCAGGCGCCGATTGGCAAGTGGGTTACCCGCGTCAAACGCCGCGTCTTGAACAACCGTTAAATCCCATAGACCGGTTCTGAACTCGAAATCCAATTCGGCACAAATCACCACTGGCCATTCCAGTCCTTTCGCACCGTGGACCGTCATCACGTGAATCGCATCGGCTCCTTCGTCAGCGGCTTTGCGATCGAGATTGTGCGCTACCAAATCATCACACCAAAAGACGAACCCGGCGACGGTAGCGGGAGCGTGGGCTGTCGCGCAGCTTCTTTGGTATTCAAATCCTCGAGATTATCGCGCAGCTAAAATCATACGCCAGGGATTTGGCGGTCTTGGAGATTGCCTGTGGCACGGGATACTGGACGCGGTTTGTTGCTCCTTGCGCCCGGAATGCCACGGCCATCGATTTTTTGGAGGAAATGCTGGAAGTGGCAAGATCCCAACAGATCGCGAACGCCCGCTTCTTGTACGAAGACGCCTACAGCCTGAAGAGTCTCGGAAGTATGCTATTTGACTTCGGATTCGCGATGCACTGGCTTTCGCACATCCCCTCGGCGCGATGGGATGAGTTTTTCTCCTCGTTTCACGCGAGACTCAAACCTGGGGCAAAAGTGCTGATGGCTGACGACATTCGGCGGCCGGACGATGAGGACCCTTATTTCAGCAAAGTGGAGACACGCGATCCGTATGAACTCCGGCGACTCCCCAACGGCAAATCGTATGAGATAGTTAAGCGCTACTTCACACCTGATGAACTCCACGCCTTGCTCGCGCCTTATGCGACCAACATCCAAATTCGATTTGAACGCCCACGATGGTGGTTGATCTATGAGGCCCGGTGTGGAGGGTGAGATTCGGCAGCAGCGAGGCTTGCCTGACCTCGGCGCCTGCTTCGCACGGTCCAGAAGGATCTGACTTCAACCGGAGTAACTGACCATGACAGACTTACTTCAAGCGCCTGGCCCTGACGCCGGATTAACTCTCGACCGGCGGTCGATCATACTAGGGATGGGGGCCGCTTCCGCCATGCCGGGCGCCGCATGTAGAATGCCATCCGTGACACGGGTCTCGCGCACGTTCAACTCATCTCGTCAGACAACCCGTTATCTTGAGTGTGGGCCGACTGACGGGCCGTTGATGATCTTTCTGCATGGGTGGCCAAGCATCGGTTTGATGTGGCGCGCCCAGATGGACGCGTTCGCGGCCGATGGTTGGCACTGCGTCGCA
>JAFAHI010000663.1 GCA_019237325.1 Verrucomicrobiota bacterium
CCCGAAAAACATAAGGGTCCATCGCTCGGCTGGCTCTCCTTGCCCGAGTTCGAGGCGTCTAATCAAGAGAGTGTTCTCGCCTTGCCAGATTCCTTTAGAAGCGGTGACGCGAGGTGAACCTTCAAATCGATCGCTAAAACCATGATAGACTAGCTCTCCGTTGCGATACTGGCCGTCGAATCCGATTGGACCAGTAAACATCAAGCTGGCGGTTGTGTCGCGGGGGTAAGTCTCCAAGTCGTAATGTGGCCACGCGTCGCCTAGGAACAATGATAGCGACTTAATCCGTAAGTCGTTTGGCGGAAACTTGTAAACTTTTCCAGAGATAGCTGCTGATAGGCTCGAAGCCGGGCCGACTTCAGTAGATTTCTGGGTTGATACTGCGAGTAGTTTGTTTGCCAGCACCTTCGCCCCGGCCGGATTGCTAGCAAGTTCCGTGTCAGATCTCACCGCGGCAGTGACTAGGTCGGCGAACTCGCTGAATGAGTAGTTCCCGCGAGCCGTGGTTACCGCCACTATGTCGAGATCGGGAAACACCATAATGACTTGGCGGTTATGCCCGACGGCCATGTACACATACTTATCCGGAAGGGCCCAGAAAAAGTTGGCATACCTTAGGCCCGGTTCCAAAGGCCATTGCATGTCCACGGTGGCGTGCTTAATTTCTTCGATCCAAGCTTTGGGAATCAGTTGCTTACCTTCCCACACCCCGTCGCGCAGGTATAGGTAGCCGATCTTCGCCATGTCGCGAGGCTTCAAATACAATCCGTAGCCTCCGCATGAATTACCTTGAGGGTCATCGCGCCAATAGACATCTTCGATTCCGAGAGGGCCAAAGAGCTTGGCTTTTGCGTAGTCGAACGCTGTTGTTCCTGTGAGTTTAGTGAGAATAGCGGACAAAACCTGCGCATTGCCGCTGTTATAATAAAAGACCTCTCCCGGAGCATTCGGCATCCCTCTATCGAGAACAAACTTCACCCAGTTGGGGCTCTGTTCCATTGCCAATGGTGAAGTGAAAAAACTTAGCCCCTCGGTCCAGTCGAAGCCCGACGTCATGTCCAACAGGTTATGCACGGTAATGGCTTCCTTGCGATCGCCGAGGTTCGCGATGTCGTGACGGTCAAAAAAGTCCAGGACTTTGTGGTCGGGTGTGTCGAGCAAGCCGTCTTTCCAAGCGATCGCTGTCAGCGTACTAATCACTGCCTTGGTCACGGAGTTCACCGCGTGAGGAATACCTGCCTCGTAGGGTGCGTAGTAGGCCTCAGTGACGATTTTTCCGTGTCGCGTTATCAAAAGGCTATCGAGACTGTGTTTTGTTCCAAAGTCGACTAGCCCAGATAGATCCGTTGAATCCATGCCTTGCGCCTCAGGACTAGACGTTTGCCAGCCTTTTGTCGGCCAGATTGGCTTTGTGGTGTCCTGAGTCGGAGTTAACCCGTTACAATTTACGGCTGCAAAAGTGAATGCGCCCAGTGTAGCCGCCAAGAAGGCCGATTTATAACTCCGTGCACCGTGCAACCGGAGTTGTACCGCGTTGAGTTTCATACCGCGACTGACTCCTTTCGATGGTAGTGAGACTCTCGCACTATCCGACGAGCTCGCAACTTGTCGTGCACCACGGATAGAAACCCCTTTCGAGGACGAGGACGACGACGAGTACGAGAACGATACTGAGTTATTCGACGACCCAGGCGGTTAGTTGACCTTTGGTTTCGTGAGGAGCTCCCAGAGGGGGTAACTGCGAAGGTGGCATGGACTCGATACTGGCGTTAACGAAGCTCCACTGCCGGTTAACTTGCCATTTACCGGCGATTTTGCTCGGATCCACGTATCGGTTGGCTAGATGAACCCGCTGGGCTGGAATCGGTCTGGCTTGGAGCAGCGACGTATCGATCTCCGTCACCGAAAAGATGGATGGATGCTTATCTGTTAGCGTACGCTCTCCTTGCCAACGCCACCGTGGTGACGTTCGATCGTGGCTTTCGCCAATACGAGCCAGAAGGACTAAGACTTGAGCTTCTTGTGTAGGTTGCGGTGGGGAGAGGTCATGGCTGCTCGCACGCCGGTTCTGACGCCACTGTTCCTCAGGCGTGCCGCATTCCCATAACTACGACGGACAGCCAGTGCGGGACCGTCTTCTCAATGTCGCGGCACGCGGCAATCAATTCGTCCTCTGCGGACTCTGCGAGCCCCTGTTTTAAAACTTCTGTGGTAGCGGGAGTACTCGCCAAAATGAATGAAACGTTATTGCAGTGCAAAGATCGCTAAAAGAGCTGAATAAGAATTCCCTAAAACGGCGGAAACTCGATTGCCTTAATCTTACTGATTTTTTTTGCGCTTTTTGTGCCCTTTTGCGGCTATTCTTTTTTTGCGACCTTTGCGCTCTTTTGCAGCCACGCCCGTCTTATCTTAGCGCCTTTGGGTATCGCCCCCCCTGCGGGGCAAATAGCACTTTTATTGGTCACGACCGAGTCGGCCTCGCAAGCGAGGCAGCGCTCCACGGTGACTACGCCGTCGGAAGCATCATCTTGCGGACGGCTTCGTATGGGTCGCCGTAACCCATTGCGATTGAGTCGATCGCGAACGTCTGTCGATCCATCGGATCGTAATGCAACGGGACCTCAGCCGGCTCCGTAGGGGCCCAATATTTATAGCAGTGGTAACGTAAAAGGCGACAGCTCCGCTAGGAGCGGCATAGTAGGTTGTTCTTAAATTAGATGTCGCTCCTCCGGAGCTGGTTCGTTTTTTGCGGCTTAATCTATAAAGATGTGACTCCTACGGAGCCGC
>JAFAHI010000685.1 GCA_019237325.1 Verrucomicrobiota bacterium
GACCACCACGACTTCCTCGGCCTGCTCTAGCTGTTTTTCGGCGTAGAGCAAAAACTCTTCTTTGCTCCGCCATCTCTGTACCACTCCCACCGAGTCGTTATCGATCTTTCGCGCCGCCTCATAGCTCTTGAGGTGCACATCGACTCCAATAACGATCCGGGTTGCCTTCGGTCCCTTTTGGCTGTTCTCTTGCTTGCTTAGGGCGGTAGGTGCCGCCTTTAGTTTGTATTTCATATTTTGTCAGGCTGCTGCTCATCCGGCAGCCTGGCAACACCATGGCATCTACCAAATCCTTGCTATCTTGGATTTGTCAGCTAGTTTTCGCATCCTCGCTCACGTGGCGGAATTGGCAGACGCGTACGGCTCAGGACCGTATGGGGCAACCCGTGGAGGTTCGAGTCCTCTCGTGAGCATTAAGCATTAATTAGAATGCCATCGCCTTTTTCTGCGGCCAACTCGAAGTCAATTCGAGAGATGTTTGCCGGTGTGGCGCCGCGCTACGATCTCGCCAATCAGATCCTCAGTCTTGGTCTGGATCGAAGCTGGCGAAAATTCGTCTGTCGGCGGGTGGCTGCATGGAAACCTTCCCGGATCCTCGACCTAGCGACGGGGAGCGGGGTCCTGGCTGAGGAATTGGCGAGAACGAATACCGGTTCCTTCGTGGTTGGAGCAGATTTTTGTATCCCCATGCTCAAAGTGGCGAGGAAGCGAGATGTTGAGCACTTAATCGTCGCGGACGGATTGGCTCTACCTTTCGCGGATGCCTCGTTCGACGTTATCACCGTAGCCTTTGGTTTGAGGAACATGGCTTTCCTGGAGCGCGCGCTCGCGGAACTGGCACGGACGACCCGATCGGGTGGGCACGTCGTTATATTAGACTTCTCGTTACCGTCCGGACCTTTGTTACCGGCGTATCGATTCTATTTACATTTCGTCTTGCCCCGGCTGGCCGGCTGGCTCACCGGCGAGCCCGCAGCCTATCAATATCTTGGAGATAGTATCGAAAGCTTTCCTCGCGGCACGGCGATGACGGCGTTGATGGAGGAAGCGGGATTTGTGAATGCAATTGCTCGGCCGTTGTCCGGGGGGATCGTAACCGCGTATTTGGCGGAACGTGGGTGAGCCTAGTTTGGTAGGGCGAGGCCCCGGACCGTCCTTACAGCAGGAGCGAAGCCGCTGGCGTCGTCGAATTCGTAGTGGGCGAGACCGAAACGCTGCCGAGCCGCGGTCTAGCATGTGCCATTGTCTACCGTTCCTAACCTACAGGCGGTCGGAACCAGATCTTGTTCGGGCACCTAGATCGCAGCCCTACCCTGGGCACGGCTCGGCGGGCGCAGTGGCCTAACAATATCTTCCTCTGTTCCGCGCCGCAGTTCCCCGATGAGCTGCCACGGCCGTTCGGGAGCCTCGCCCCACCGGTCATGCTAACGCACCAATGAATCCTGCAAGTTCTGGAAGTCTAACGCGCGGATTAAAAAGGTACCGGGGAGTGTGGAAATGGTGGCGTATTCGTCGCCTTCGGCGGCTTTCTCGCCGATCTGGAGAACGATCTGTTTTTGGTCGCTCTTCCTATGAATGACGATTTTTTCTACCGCAGGTTCGGGGGCCAGGCTTTTCTCCGAGACCCACGCTGTAGAATGCAAACCGCTCAGAGTATTTAGAAAAGTCTGAATGGCGAGGTCGTTCTGAGAACCGTTTTGCCCTTGGACGACCCATTGCCCTTTTTCGTTCCGGGTCAATACGACGGTTGTCCCATCCTTGGTGATTTCAACGGAAGCTAAATCGCTCCGCGGCAGATTGAGAATCTCATGAGACCTGAAGCTGAAGTCATTTGTAGGAAGCTGCTCAACGATTCGCCTCGGTAGCGCGACGATGTAGGGTTCCTCTTCTACGCGGGCATAGTAGTTATCGCCTTCCAGACGACCGATAGCCAGGGTCGCGATCCTGGTTTCTCCCGCGTTTTCTTCGGCCGTGTTCTCCGAAGAATAGGAGCTAAACGCGAATTCATTGGCGGGTGTATCCAGGCCATAACTAGTTAGGTCGCTGGCGTTGTCGGACACGAAGCCACTGACGTCGTTTGAGTTGAGCGTATTAAACAGGTGCTCTACTGCATCAGCGTCTGCAGGCGCGTCGTGCTGGTCCGAGATCATCCAGTGCCCCTCTTTTCGGCTCAGTTGAGCGGTAGGTTGGCCTTTGGTCGTGATAGTAATTCGGTCAATCAGATCGGGGTTGAGGCGCACTATTCTGCGATCGCGCAAGTCATTCGGTTTTTGTTCCAAGGTTTGCGCCAAACTCTCGTCCACAACGAACGTTGAAGGCCGGTCCGAGACCCGGACATAGATGTGCCCAGGCTGGTTGGAAACGGGAGCACCGCAAGCGATCTTCACTTTGGATTGCCCTGAAAAAAGTGTAATCGCGGTTGGAGAATTCTCCGTTTCGAGCTCTCCGCCGCCTTCCTCATCCTTGAACTGAAGCACCGGTGTCTCGCTTATTTTCTTAAGCATCCGATTAACAGCCGCCTGGCTAGCGCGCGCCTTTATCGGCCGCTCAATCTGCCACTGGTCCTGTTGCCTGGTTAGTTCGATCTCGCCGGCAGCTTGAGTCAGAACAATCCGATCGATTTCAGGACTAAGAAACGGAGTCAGTTGGTGGTCTCGAAAAGAATCGGGAGGTTTGGAGATAAGGTTTTTTAAATCATCATCGGTAACAAAAACTTCGTCTTTTGAAACGATACGCACATAACACGAGCCCTCCACCGCCGTCTCTCCGCCAAATTGGAGCTCGATGTGCGTTTTGTTCCCGGTGCAACGCAAAATTAGCCGCGACCTCAGGACGCCGAACTGCTTTAGATAGTTCCTCTTCTGGTCGCCCTTTCCGAGATTGCCGAGGGTATCATCACGTTTCAAGAATTGCGTCGAATAGAGAAGCGTGTCGATCACCTTCGAATCCGCGCGGTCGACAACCGGCGCCGTCAGCCGCCAACCGTCATTCGTTTTCAGTAAGCGGGTCCTGGTATCCCCGTTTTCAATTTCCAGTTGGGTAACGTCGTTTCGGTCGAGGTCCACCAGGTAGGCGCTGTGAGCAAGTTGTTCTCGGTTTCCCGGGCTCCGGCGATCGAGGATCCAAACGAAGATCCCTAATCCGATGGCGATTACTAAAAGAGCCAGCGTTGTGCTAATCTTCATGGCTTAACGCCGACGCGCGGTCCAGACGAGAACGCCGAACACGGCGGCCAGCATTGGTATACCGGCGACAACGATCAGCACGATCTGATCCAATTGACCCGGCTTCAAATCCAGTGTGTAGATAGGCGTCTCCTTCGGCGGAATAGCGAGCAAGGTCTGCCGTTCCGATAGCCAATTGATACAGAGAAGGAGAAAGTTTGTGTCCGGTACCGAGCGATTCAGGCATTCGTCACGAATAAAATCGGCATTTCCGATTACGATCATTCTCGACGATGAACGGACCTGTATACTCTGATCTTCTACCGCGCCTTTTTCTAGCGCCCAACCAATGGTGAGTGGGGGTTTTAAATCGACGCCAGGATGAAAAACCGGGTCGGCGCTATTTGCCAGGAAGTCGTCCTTTTCACCCCAATACGAGTCGATCGCTGGTAACAAGGCTTTCGTCGCACGAACCCCGGCCTCTTTAAGGCTAGCCTCGTTAACATCGATCGAGCGAGTGCCGCCGGGGAAGAATCCAATCACGCCAGCCAGCGGTTTCAAGAAGGGCGTTTCTCCCAGGAAATGCGTATAAACATCCAGAGTAAGTCTGTCTTCTGTCTGGGTCTGGAAACTGGAGACGATCAAATCCTTAGTTGGCGAAACGCCGAATTGGGTCAACAATGTGTCGAGCACTGGCGTTTTGGCGCGCCCATTTAAGAGGATCAAAAGGCGGCCACCTTCTTCCCAATATCGATGCAAGATGGCGGCATCGTGTACGGTTAGATCGTACTGGGGCCCTGCCAAAATCAAGGCGGTAAATTCACTCGGAATCTTATCAATGCCTTCCAAGCGGAGTTCTTGAAGGACGATATTTTGATGTTCGAGTGCGCTGCGAAAACGGCCCAGATCGGTGTCATCTGTTACCGGAAGCTCCCCATGACCGCTGATCAGGGCAACTTTGATCTCTCTTTCCTCCGTTAACTGAATCAGGGCGCTAGTAATAACCTGTTCGCCTCTGAAGTCTTTGATGACTGGGGTTTGATCCGAATCGAAGCCTTCGGCATCCGCATAGTCCGCCAGCGTTACCGTTGGAATACTTTTTGTTTTTCCGTCGTAGTCCAGGAGGACCATGTTATCGGTACTATCCTTCGCTCCTAATTTGTACTTGTCCCGCAGTTCCAGCATCCGTGTGAGATTCAGGTAGGGATCAATCGTCTCGACGTGAACTCGGTGGCCACCCGCGTATTGATATTCTTTGAGCAATGCCTCTATCTCAGCGAAAAGCTCGGAGCCTGGGGACTTCGTTCCGCGCGGTGAAGAGAAAACATAAATCTTAAGTTCCTTCTTCAACGAGCTCACGACCCGCCGGGTCAGAGGTGAAAGGGTATACTTGCGATTGTGAGAAAGGTCCCACCGCTTAAACCGCTCAAAACTCAGGTAATTCAGCAGAAAAACAATCACCGCGGCGAGCGCGATCTGGACAACGGTGTTTAGCGCAATCCTGACTCGAGGAATCTGGCGAGACGCTTTTTCACGCATGAAGGTCTGCTCTATAAGGCACTAAATCTTCCACCGGCGGTATTGGAAAACGTGGTAGGTGATGAGTAAAATGAAGGCTGTACAAGTCGGGTAGAAAACCAGAGGCCGGCTGTCAATCACGCCCCGGGAAAAAGTGTCCATGTGGTCGAGCTGGGAGATGTACGAAGTCATGTCGCGCAGCACCGGCGAGCTGCCACTGATCGCGTACCCGATCATGGTCAGAAAGAAAATCCCCAAGACCAAGACCGTCGCCATCATCGCTGCGATAATCTGATTGGACGTGAGCGACGAGGCCAAACAACCCAGTGATACATTAAACATACCCATTACTAACAGAAGAAGATAGGGAGCCCAGAGTTGAGCGCCCGTGCCGGCCGCATCCCGGTTTATCAGCCAGCCGAAAAGCAGGAAATAAAGCAGACTTGGCAACCAAAGGGTTAGGTAGAACAAAAGCGCGGCAAAGAACTTCGATCCTACCACTTCCCAGTCGCGAACCGGCGCCGTCATCAACGTCTCGATAGTGCCGAGCTTAAATTCCTCGGAAAACAACCGCATGGTGATGACCGGGAACACCAATAGGTAAGCGATCCAGAACGAAAGCTTATTGAAAAAGATCTGCACCACGGTCAGCTCGGACGGTCCGTGGCTCAGCGGTGCAATCGAGAACCAAAATGCTAGGCCGTTCAGGATCAGGAAAAAGAACAACACCACGTACGCGATCGGCGAGTAGTAAAACGCAGAAAGCTCTCTGATTAGCAGGGCGAAAACTCTTCTGATCATCAACTAACCTTCCGTGTGCGTAAGCTCCACGAACACGTCTTCCAGTGTTGCTCGTTCTTTAGTCAATTCGCGGATAATCCACTTTCGTTCGACAGCCAGATTAAAAATCTCCTCTCGCAAGTCTGAGTTTGCCTCGATGCGGATTGCGCCTTTTCGCCAGGGACCTTCGGTTTTAAGCTGTACATCTTTAACCCCGGGGATCTTCAGTAAGTATTGGGTAGGATCCTCACTCCCGGTTTTAACTTCAAGGTTAACCAATCCTGCCGTGCGCAGCTGATTTACCAGGTTCAACGGAGTGTCGGAAGCTTCGATTCGCCCGCGGTTGATGATCAGCACTCGGTTGCACGTCGCTTCCACTTCGGACAAAATGTGGGTCGAAAGCAGAATCGTGTGCTTTTCCCCCAGCGATTTTATCAATTCACGGACTTGACGGATCTGATTTGGATCCAATCCGATGGTCGGTTCATCTAAAATGAGCAGTTCCGGTTCGTGAATCATCGCCTCTGCCAGTCCCACCCGCTGGCGAAACCCTTTTGACAATCCGGCGATCTTTTTGCGACCGACCGCTTTCAGACCGCACAGCTCTTTGGTGGCGCCAAGCCTGCCCGCAAGTTTTCGTCCGGACAGCCCTTTAAGAGTGCCCCGGTAGCGTAGATACTCGTCGACCCGCATATCGTGATAGAGGGGAACGTTTTCTGCCAGATAGCCGAGACGCCGTCGAGCTTTCAGCGAATCTTTAAATACATCAAAGCCGGCCACGATGGCCCGTCCCGAGGTCGGAGGAAGATAGCTCGCCAGGATTCTCATGGTCGTGCTTTTGCCCGCTCCATTCGGTCCGAGAAACCCAACAATTTCTCCGCGAGCAACTTCGAAGTTGATCTGCTTTATCG
>JAFAHI010000307.1 GCA_019237325.1 Verrucomicrobiota bacterium
CGCACCAGTGCTGATTCGCTCCAAGTCAAAATGTCCAATGAAATCAACCTGTGTGTCCCAGCATTTTGACTTGAAGGTGCTTTTGCTGATGTGGTCGTCGCCGGCCGCGCTGCTAAAGGTGAAGTTGTCGGCGAGCAGGGCATTGAAGGTGCCCAAGTCCTTGTTTTCCCACGCCGCGTACCATTTACGGACGATCTCCTCGTTCGCGGAGTTTTGTCCTGTCAATGCGCTGGCTCTTTGCGGTCCCGG
Organism: Verrucomicrobiota bacterium; assembly: GCA_019237325.1. Taxonomy (GTDB): domain Bacteria; phylum Verrucomicrobiota; class Verrucomicrobiia; order Chthoniobacterales; family JAFAMB01; genus JAFAVN01. Next base: position 250 of record JAFAHI010000307.1, read on the forward strand.
TAGAGCCACTGCACCCACCAGCGCGCACGCCCCCGTTGCGAACAGCTTTCTGCGCGACACTGTCACCCTCGTCATGGTTCGTTCTTCTTTCATGATGTTATGTTTCGTTCTTGTTTCATGATGTTAAGTTCGGGTGCTCGCGATGCTGACCTACGAACAGGTTGGTATGCAACAACAGTTGGATTCCATGCAGTCAGCCCTCCTTGCGATTGCCCGGCGCTCGAAGAGAACACAACCAGTTCCCGATATTTTTGATCCCCGTATTCCACACCTTCGCGTCCTGAGCGTTCTTCGCCAGCACTTCGTAGCCTTCGACCATCGCTATCAAAAAGCTCGCAGTCTCTTCGGGAATCAGGTCGCGGCGAACGGTTCCGGTCTGCTGTCCCTTTCGTAAAGCGCTGGCAATGCCTTCCTGCCAGGCCTGGAAAATTCTCTCCAATCGCTTCCGGAATTGGTCGTCGAGCAGAGACATCTCCTGCGTCAAATTGACCAGGGGGCAACCCCGCTTTACATCCCTTGGCCGAGCGGGTATCGCCTGGACGATGCCGATCAAAGCATCAATAGGGTTCTCGTCTTCCCTCTGCTGTAGAGGACGTAACCACCGGTCCTTGGTAATTTCTGCGACGATCTCCTCGATGATGGCATGGCCCAGAGCTTCCTTGCTCTCGAAGTGGTGGTAGAGCGCTCCTTTGGTGACGTTGGTGGCAGCGAGAATAGCATCGATCCCGGCGCTCTGGAACCCGTATCGGTAAACCTCGCGAAACGCTGCCTGCAACAAGCTCTGTCGCGTGCCCTCAGGATCGCGCAGCTTCGCCGTCCTGCGTGGCAGCTTCTTCGGCGGCAGTAACATACCAACCGGTATGTACGTGGCGGTGGCGCTGGAAGTCAAGAGGATAATGTGTGGTCCGATTTGTTTTCCGACCCGCCAATGCGGCGACCGTTCGGAAAGAGAGCTTCTTCATGGACGGTTAAGTGTAATATTGGAAACCTGGTTAGAAACCAAGCCTTCCCAAATAGACGTGTACTCACTACAAAAGTTGCGAGCGCGATGCACGATCTGGCATTCGATCGAAGCAGTCGGTGTTTCCTCTGGCGAGATTCTATTATCTTTCGACGATGGACCGAATCCGATTGACGACACAACCGCGCGATTGCTCGACATCTTAGGACAAGAATCCGTTCGAGGCGCTTTTTGCGTTTGTGGTAAATCGATTGGCGACGCGCCGGAGCTCGTGGATCGGATGATGACCGATGGGCATCTGCTGGTTAACCACAGCTACTGGCATCAACCGTTCGCGCTGTTTTCTGAAAAGTCGTTAGAGAAAGAAATCGACGATTGCGATGCAGCGATTGCCGGCGCAGTGCATAGCCCTTCGTTTAAGTCCCAATTCTTTAGACCCGCTTGCGGTTGGCGAACACCCGCACTCGGCCGCCTTCTACCCCGTTTGCAAAAACAGTTATTCCCGATCACCGACTTCGGGTACGACACCAACATGACCCGGCACAATTACGCTAAATGGGTGGATCGAACCTTACAGGTAGCCAAACGTGATGGAGGCGGTCTTTTTGTCTTACACGATCGCCGTCTACGTTTCTGGGGCGAACGTTTCTACAATCCTGCGGACAAAGAGAGCAGCGCTTACCGTGGCTGGGTTCCGGATGCAGCTGCGCTGCTGATCCGGCGATGCCGAGATGAGGGATTTCGGTTCATGGATCCGCATACGTTTGCAGGCGATCGAAGGAGCTAGGAGGACGCTGTCGCAGCGCGATCATAATCGGCCTCCTACTCGTCGTCGTCCTCGTCCTCGATCGAATGCGGGCATGATTGGTTCTTGTCGTGGCGCCTCCTTTGACAACCAGGGAGCAGCCAGGTCAAAACAACATGCATACCCTCTCGAGGACGAGGACGACGACGAGTACCAGGACGATATCGTCGACTCCTCCCCTACACCGGCTTAAACTTCGCTGTGAAATGCCTCAGAAACGGTGGCGCTTCCACGATCTCGAAACCGCGAAGCTCTTTTTTCCGTCCGTTAATTTCCAAGATAGCCTCCACCAAATAGTCGATGTGGCTCTGGGTATAGACCCGGCGAGGAATGGCTAAGCGCAAAAGTTCCAGGTGGGCGGCATCGCCGAACATCACTGACCCGATCTCCACTGATCGAACTCCGGCGTGTCGATAAAGCTCGATCGCTAATGCTTGGCCGGGAAATTGGTGCCTCGGAATATGCGGCAGCATCAGACCGGCATCGATGTAGATGGCATGGCCGCCAGGGGGTTCGACAATTGGTACGCCTCCATCCGCAATGTGTCGTCCCAGGTAAGCGGTAGAAACGATCCGATATTCGAGGTATTCCGGCTGAAGCACCTCTTCCAAACCGACTGCAATCGCATCCAGATCACGACCCGCCAATCCGCCATAAGTCGGGAATCCTTCGGTTAGAATCAACAGATTCGTTTCTCTCTCGGCTAATAAATCGTCGTTGTTGCAAAGGAAACCGCCAATGTTGGCAAACGCATCTTTCTTGGCGGAAAAAGTACAACCGTCGGCCAGCGAAAACATTTCCTGAGCGATTTCTCGAGGCGATTTATCGGCATAGCCGGGTTCGCGCTCTTTTATCAGCCAGGCGTTTTCCGCGAATCGGCAGGCATCAAGATAGAAAAGAATTCCATATCTCTTGGTCAGCTCGCGAACCGCTCTGAGATTAGCGAGCGAGACCGGCTGACCTCCGCCCGAGTTGTTCGTGACAGTCATCATCACCAGAGGAATCCGCGCCGGTCCCTCCCGCTCGATCAGGGCCTCCAGAGCCTCGACATCGAGGTTGCCTTTGAAAGGAAGACGAGCCTGGGTATCAGCCGCTTCTCGAACTGGCAGATCGACCGCATTAGCCCCCATGAACTCGATGTTCGCCCGCGTCGTATCGAAATGGGTATTATTCGGAACTATCTGACCTGGCTTACAAAGGCTGGAGAATAAGATGCGTTCTGCCGCGCGACCCTGATGGGTGGGAATCACATGGCGAAAACCCGTGAGATCCTGGACCACGTTCTTGAGCCGGAAAAAGCTTTCACTCCCGGCATACGATTCGTCCCCGCGCATAACGGCCGCCCATTGCTCCGTCGACATCGCGCTGGTGCCAGAATCCGTGAGTAAATCCAACAGTACCTCAACTGCCCGCAGCTTGAACAGGTTGTATGCTGCTTGCTGCAACAAGACTTCTCGTTGGCCTGGGGTGGTATATCTGAGCGGTTCAACGCTCTTGATACGGAAGGGTTCAATTATCGTTTTCACTCAGCGACTTCTCGTGGGCGGCCGTCGAAGGTCATCCGGCCGATCATCGACCGGCCGGCGCCAACAAGTAAAGGCCGTTTACCCAGCGTCCTGTCCGATAAATAACATGGCTTTTGTTGCGACCAAAATGGGCCGCAGGTCCCGCGGCCGCGGGACGAAAGCCATGCTATTTATGGGATAGGACAGTTCGTTGCGTGGAATCGAGACAAGCACGGATCTTTCGGACCAGTTCTTCGGGAGTAAACGGTTTCTCGATGAAATTAGAATTCTGGCGCAGCAGGGCGTCGTTGCCTAAGATTTCGTCCGTATAACCGCTGCAAAAGATCACTTTCAAATCCGGTTTCTCGGACTGCATTTGGTCAAACAAGGCTCGCCCACTGACACCTCCGGGCATGACGACGTCTGTAACGATTAGCTGGATGGATTGATGGTATTGTCGCCAAATTTCCAAAGCGGTCGCCCGGATCTCGCGGCATGGATGCGATAACCGTAACGAGTCAACATATGCGCAATCGACCGCCGGACGGTTTCTTCGTCTTCAACTAACAGGATGGTTTCGGTGCCTCGAGGTATAGATGGTTCTTCGGCTGGTGCATCAAGCGCAATCATCCCCAAAATGGCGTTCTCCCCGGCGCGCAAACCTTTTACTCGCTCGGCTCGCTCGCCTGGGATTATGGTTCGTGTCATGCTTTTACCCGGGGAAAAACGGCTAAACAATAGCCTACGGGAAACCCAGCTTTTAGTCAGCTGCTTTCTGAACGGACTTTACGGTGAGACGCTTCTTCTAGTCTAAGGTATTTTTATCCGGTATTCAGCATGCCGAGTACATGAATTTAAGCTCTTTTCTTCAGCGATTACCGGCCGCTCGCGTCCTGCGCAAGACCAAGGATAGCTTGGTGGCGGTGGGCGCAAAAGATCGGTTCAATCAAATGATTCGACCGTACGGGAAAGTGTTA
>JAFAHI010000406.1 GCA_019237325.1 Verrucomicrobiota bacterium
CGGCGAATAGCAGCTCCGGACTTAGCGGAGCGAGAGTCGATTACTTTGTCTTCCAGATTGCCGCACTTCGGACAGCGCATATAAACCGGTCACCTGAGACCACAACATATAGTGGGTGGGGAATGATAAAAATACAACAAAAGTTTCTATTGACGGTAGGTACCGGCTCCCGCTCGTCCGGGTTTCTGACTTTTGTGCGTTGCGCGGACGAGCAGGAGCTCGTCCCTACCGTGACACACAAAAAATGCAGGACGGCAGAAGCCGTCCTGCATCGCAATTTCATGCAAGCTGAACTGCAAGCTTAGCTCTTGGACGTTTGGTGCGAGACAATGCCAGCTTTTTTCAGCAGCTTGCTCCGGTTCTGGCGCAGGTCGAGCCCGCTTCGAACCACTGGATAAGGAACGCTCTTGCCATGCAGACCTTCCCAAATGATCCGGTTGAACTTATTCGGATCTTTCAGGTTGTCTTCCCGGGTGAAGTCGAACTCCTTGGTGACCTCTGCCCAGTACTGAGCATCGTGAGTCGGCTTCGGAATTGGACCAGCCTTCGCGGCGCGCGGCGGCAACGGCAACTGGCTGTTGTAGAGGTAGGATGACGGAACCGCTTTGAAGGTCCAGTGACTTTGATTGATGTCGAAGCAATCAAGCATCGGCGCCTCCGAAGCGGTCAGAACGTCCTCGTGGTCGAGGCCCAGAACCGCTTCGATGGTAGCCAGCATGTTCTGCGTGGTGTACGCAGTCGAGATGACGGCGCCTTGCTTAACATACGCACCAACGAGGTAGGCGGTTGCCCGGTGCGAATCGACGTGGTCTGCGCCATTCTGGGAATCATCCTCGAGGATGCAGATCAGGGTGTCGGAAGCGTACGGGCTCTTAGCAACTTTTTCGATCAACTTGGCGACCGAGTAGTCGTTGTCAGCCTGTTGGATTTCAGGAGTGTTGACGCCTTCGATAGCGGTACCGAAGCTGCCCATATGATCGTGCATTAAGCGGACCATGGATACAGCCGGCAGGTTTTTGTTTTTGACGTATTTATCAAACTCAAACTCCCATTCCTTTTCCCGATAGAAGTCGGGGAAATTATTATCGAAGCTGCGGAAGTAAGGATCGGTAATCGTCATCAGCGTGGTTCTGGACGGGAAAGCCACACGGACATGGGAAGCTCTTGGATTTAGCAAAAGCGGAGTCGGCGGAGTCGCAAAATACTCGGCTTGGTCACAGTGATAACCGTAGTTACGGAAGGTTAACCCTGCTCGTAGCACGACATCCCACAGATACCCGTGTTGCTCTTCGCCGGCATCAGGCCCGTCAACAGCGCCGACATCCAGCGTACCTGGAAGAAGGTTCGGATCTGAAGGACTTTCCGGGAGGAAGGACTGGCGCTCAGCCGACGTGGCAAAGCCCATGTTAATATCGCGGTTTTGACCTTCGGAATCATAAGGCTGTCCTCGACCACTGTAGTTACCGGGAATGTCGATGAACGAGAGGACATTCTCACGGCCGGCCACACTCCAGATTTGGCCGTCGCCGCTGACGTCGCCGGTGTTATAGAAGTTATCCAGATCGACAAACTGTTGGGCGATAGTGTGATAGTTCGGCGTAATGGCAGAACCGAAATCAACCAAGCTCGGGTCTCCATTACCAATTGGAAGGTCACCAAGAATCTGGTCGTAGGTGCGGTTTTCCTTCTCCAGATAGATGACGTGTTTGATATGGGCTTTCAAGAAGGCCAGCTCACTTTGCTGAGCGGACGTTAACGTAGACCCGTAGAAGTTGTTGGTCGCGACTTGCTCCGTCAACGTCGCCAAGTCGGTGGAGTTAGGAATCGGGAAGCTATGCAGGTACGATTTCTGCAGCTGATAAACGTAGCTGTTCGGTTTGCCGTTGTTATAGGTCTCACCTGGGTTTGGCCCGGTCACACCCTTGGCATCGGCGACATAGGCCCACGTGCCGTCTTTACTCAGAGTGATGGCATCCGGCTGATACCCGGTCGGGATCAAACCAACGACGACAGGGTGAGATGGGATGCCGGTAATCACCGAAACTGCGTTAGTGCCACCCAGTGTGACATAAAGCGTTGAACCGTCAGGAGAAATCGCAGGGCTGACCGGCGCGCTACCTTTGTATTTGAGAGCGTCAGCAAACTTTGCCGTGGTAGGTCCGCTCGCAGTTACGCTCTGAAAAACGGTGTTGCTTTTGGTGCTGATAATCTCAACCAAGTCACTGTTATCCTCTGCCACGTAGAGATAATTCTGCGCGCTATCCAACGCGGTTTTCAATGGATTACCGGCGACCTTGATACGGGTTGTCAGCTTCGGCGACGTTGGGGTGGTGAAATCTACCACGTCAATCTCCCGGTCCCGTGAGCAGGAAACATAGGCTGTAGTTCCTTTTATGCTGACCCAGAAAGGATACTCACCGCCGGGCACCCCGCTTTGGCTCGGGTCGATGATGCCTGGTCGTAGATCAAAATTACCAATTAATGCCTTGGTACCGAGGTCGATGAACGAGACCGAATCATTGCTGAAATTAGCGACGACCATTGTCGACCCGTCAGCAGTGATTGCGAGTCCTCCGACCATCGGTGGATAATCCCCCGGATAAAGGTCGTTGGCGGTGGTGTAACCCAACGAAATCGACGTTGTCGATTCCGTCCATTTTCCGCCTGTTTGTGTGAACCAATGGATCGAGTCGTCAGAACCGCCACCGACGTAAAGCGTTGTGCCATCCGGCGAGAAAATAATTCCGACGTACGTGGAAGGCATCGTGAGCACCTGTTTTTGCACAGGGGCGCCGCCCGATACATCGAAGATGAAGATGTATTCGTTGTCGATCGATCCGCTCGGTCCGCTCCAACTGTTGTAACCACAGGTTAAAACCGCCAGCGTCTTTCCATCGGGACTTAACGCCGTACTCACCGCGCCGCCGGCAACCAAATCTTTGAGGTTGCCGGGCAGGCCGGGTTTAAGCGCCAGGTAACTCGCGTTCGGCACGGCCGTTGGTGTGACGTATAGACCCGATGGCAGAAATGTCCCTGAATTCCCACGGACAACAGTGGGCGCAATCATCGCAAGCGATGAAAGCGAAAACGCGCCTATAAGGGCGGCGCGGGAGAGCCCTGTCCTGAATTTAGCAGCCATATTATTTCCGATTAAGGGGATGCAAGCGGCGGTCGACAAACCAGTGCTACTGGTTAGAGGGCGACAACTACCTGCGAAAAAGAACTAAGCCGAATCGGTCCGCTGGTTCTGCGAACATGTGTTACTTTTCGGTCACAAAGCTGCGTGCTTGCCTGGAAACATGACAGGCATGTCAGCTTCGTTGAAGGCGCTTTTCATCTCCTTGCGCAAACAGATCAGGGAGGGCGCGCGTCCCCGCGCGCCGTGAAGACGATGCAGACCTCTGGACGTATTTCCGTTGCTCGATCGAACAATGCTTGCGGCTCCGCGAACAACGGATCGCGAGGACGCGATCCCTCCCGATGCTTTGTCGGGCGACTGGCGACTGCCGGACCGAGCGATCCCTCCCGATCGTGGTAGCGTAAGTCTTCAGCTTACGGCAGTCCGGTTTTACAATATTGAGTGCTTCTGCTATCTCCCTTTAGCGCATGGATGGAATGCAGGCCCTCGTTGTTGAAGACGAAGCGAAAGCCGCAACTTTCCTTTCCAATGGACTGTCCGAGAACGGATGGGCTGTGGATATTGCGAACGACGGAAAGATCGCTTGGGGATTTTTGCGGGAGAAGCGTTACGATATTGTCCTTTTAGATGTTCTACTGCCCGGTATCGACGGCTGGAGTATCATCCGGCAGATGCGAGCCAATGGCATACCGACGCCTGTAATCTTTCTGACGGCGCGCGACAGTCTGGGCGAACGGATCCGGGGTCTGGACCTGGGCGCCGATGATTACTTAGTAAAGCCGTTCGCGTTTTCAGAGTTAATGGCGCGAATCAGGACTGTCCTTCGCCGCGGCCGGGATACCACCCCGACTAGTCTCCGGATTGCGGACCTGGAATTGGACCTGATCCGGCACAGAGTTGTTCGCCGTAACCAACCGATTGACCTTACTCCAAAGGAGTTCGCATTGTTGCTTTTGCTGGCGCGGACACCGAACGAAGTGGTTGGACGCAGGGTCATTGCGAAGGAAGTATGGAACATGGAGACGGCCAGCGATTCTAATATCGTTGACGTTGCCGTTCGACGGTTGCGCCGGAAAATCGACTATCCATTCGACAAACCTTTAATTCATTCCGTCTACGGCGTTGGCTATGTGCTGGGAGAACGCTGAGTCTGTAATGGTCTTTCGGTAACGGCGAACTGTGAACAGTGAACAGCGAACTGTGAACCGGGAACCGCACCGTTCCTGGTCGATGGTGTTCCGTCTCTCTGCTTCGTATGCGGCGATCACCATCGCCCTTCTTTCTTTGTTCGGCGCCTTTCTTTTTTGGTCCTTAAAGGACGGTCTCGAGACCAACGCTCGAAATACACTGGCCGACAAGATTTCGGTGATGCGCCAAATCTTGCGCGAACGGCCGAACGATCAAGAGGCGTTGGAAGAAGAGGTGCAATGGGAGAGCACGGCACGGCGCCAGAGCGTCTACTACAGCCGATTGCTTCGGGACAATGGCACGCTCGTGATTCAATCGCCGGGAGCTCAGGACCTGATTCCTGAGTTATCACTCTGCCCGCCGCCTGCCGCCGAGAATCGGTCCCTTGGTGATACTCGAGAAGTTCACCCTGCCCCGGAAAGAACACTCCTCATAAGCAGTGCGTTGATTGCGAGCGCTGGCGCCGAGAAATCCGCTGTTAGTGCACCGCAACGTTTCGTCTACACGGTCGCGCTCGACACCACCACTGAACAAAACTTCCTGCACGGTTATCGGGATAAACTGTTACTGGTTTTGATCGGGGGATCAGTAGTATCTGCCGTCGCAGGCACATATGTGGCTCGGCAAGGAATCCGGCCAATCAAAGAGATCTCGGCTGCTGCGCACCGAATCACGGCCAGCGACTTGGCGGAAAGAGTAGGATCTATGGCTTGGCCGCGCGAGCTTGCTGGCTTGGCGGCGGAGTTTGATGCCATGCTTCAGCGTCTGGAAGATTCTTTTCAGCGGCTCTCCCAATTCTCAGCCGATATTGCCCATGAACTTCGCACTCCGATTAACAATCTGATGGGAGAAGCTGAAGTCGCCTTGAGGCGAGAACGAACCTCAAAAGAGTATGCCGTTGTGATCGCCTCGAGTCTCGAGGAGTATCATCGGTTGGCTGGGTTAATCGATAGCCTGCTGTTTCTGGCTCGAGCCGAGAACGCTGACTTGTCGTTGCAAAAGTCTTGGTTCCGCGTGGCGGACGAGCTGGCCCAACTCCTTTCGTTTCACGAGCTGCAAGCCACAGAATCAGAAGTTACCCTGAGTTTCTCCGGCGATACCCGCCTTTTTGCGGACAGCATGCTTTTCCGGCGCGCGATCAGTAATGTTCTCTCGAACGCTCTGAAACACACGCCCGCTGGCGGGAACGTAACGCTCGAAGTGCTTGCTCTGCACGATGCCGTAAGAATTTTGATCAAAGATGATGGGATAGGTATTCCGCCGGAACATCTACCCCGGTTATTCGATCGCTTCTATCGAGTCGATGCGCCGCGCGCCGATGCGATCGCAGGTAGTGGTCTGGGCTTAGCGATTGGAAAATCCATTGTGTATTTGCACGGCGGATCGGTAACGATTGAAAGCGAACCAGGGAAGGGGACTTCGGTGACACTCGTTTTTCCGTTGCCCCCCGGCGTGAAGGAGGAGGAAATTCTGGAGCGTGCTTCGCCTCCTTCGCCGCGTCACGCGTCAGCATAAGCAAAGTCCGCGGAGCGCTGCCTTCCGCTAAGGCAGATGACAAATGACAGATTGCGCTCGACCTCGCCCAACGCCTGGAGGGGAGCCGCTTTTGACCGTCCTAAGTTAAATGCCCGTCTTTGAAATATTGCGTTTGCCAGTTGTTAGCGTGCGTTGGCAGGCGGCTCCCGCGAACGTCTCTTGATGCCGCCACCATCTGCAGTGTGTTGATTTGATCCGAACGATCGAACGCCGTTTGGCCAATTCACGCGTGCACACGTTCCCGGGAGCCGCCTGCTACACCACGTTGAGTAGTGCGATGATTTTTCGCGCGATCATGCAAGCAGTCTGGCAGCGGCGAAAAGCGGCTCCCCTCCAGGCGCTGGGCGAGGCCGAGCGCAAGCTGTCATTTGTCATCTGTCATAGCGGCAGGCACCGCCTCACGGTTCCGACCGAATCAAGCTACGCGCGCGAACGCGCTACGAGTTCAACTAGCCACGCCGTTACTAGACAATACTCCGTCTACGAACCACGAGAATCGCGACCCAACTGGAAAGTACAAAGAGACAAAAGAGCGGTAGCGCCGACGATTCTCCCAGTGGCCATTTGAGTCCTAGGCCTTCCAACAACCAGAACGTTCCCAAGCTTAGCAGCATAAGTCCTGCGCCTAGCTTGAGTCGCTTTTTGGGTTGCAGTGGAAATATTTTTGAGGTGCGAAGCATGGAGCGCTGCCTCGCCTGCGAGGCCGTGGTGAACAGGGCAAAAGAGCATCGCACCAAAGTTTCCACGATCTGCGCTCTAGGTCGGGCCCTCAATGCGAACTTGACGTCCGGCCGGCACCGATCGACCTCGCTTCGATTGGCAAAACAATAGAGCGCATTACGAAACAAGAGCGTTAGAAAGCGGTATTGCCTTGTTCACCACGGCCTCGCAAGCGAGGCAGCGCTCCACAGTTGTCGCCGTACTAACCCTTACGCCGCTTGCTCTTTCGCGCGGTTTTCAAACCGCGTGTATTCCTTGCGGAACGTCAAAGCGACTTCTCCGGTCGGACCGTTTCGTTGTTTTGCGATGATGAGTTCCGCTTCTCCGGCACTCCGCTCCTTTTCCTCCTCATCGGTCGCGTAGTATTCAGGCCGTACCAACAAGCCCACAACGTCGGCATCCTGTTCGATGGATCCGGACTCACGCAGGTCGCTCAACCGCGGACGGCCAGGGGTGTCACCCTTCGCTCGCGCGTCAGGTTGCCGGTTTAACTGTGCAACCACAATCACGGGAATCTCGAGCTCTTTCGCCAAAGCTTTGATGCCGCCGGAGATCTCAGAGATTTCCAACTGACGATTATCTTGGGCGCGTCGGGTCGTGGATCGCAACAGCTGAAGGTAATCGATCACCAGCAGCTCGATTTTGTTATTTGCTTTTAAGCGCCGCGCCTTGGCTCGAAGCTCAGAGATGGAAAGGCCGGGGGTGTCGTCGATGAACAGATTTGCACCTGCCAAATGCGATGCCGCCGTCGTCAAACTGGGAAAGTCGCGTTCGGAAAGAAACCCGTTTCTGACTTTCTGGAGATCGACCTTGGCTCGCGAACACAACAACCGTTGGACGAGCTGTTGGCTGCTCATCTCCAGACTGAAAACCCCGACGGGCTTACCAACATCCAAAGACACGTGCTCCGCGACGTTCATGGCAAACGCAGTTTTTCCCATGCTGGGCCGCGCCGCAATCACGATCATTTCGGCCGGATGCAGTCCGCTGGTCATCCGATCCAGTTCGATGAATCCAGTCGGCAATCCGGTCACAGCCCCGCGATTCTCGTAGAGATGCTCAATTTGTTCGATCGCCTTAATCACCAATTCTTTGGTGGGGACGACATCGACTCTGATATAATCGCCTCGGATTTGGAGAATCTCGCGTTCAGCGTCATCCAATAGCGGCTCGACATTTTCCTGCTCCTCGTATGACCGGCCGCTAAGTCCGTCGCAGGTCAGAATCAATCGTCTAAGCAGGTACTTTTCCCGAACGATATCGATGTAGTAAGCTGCGTTCGCCGCGGTCGGGACAAAACCATAGAGCTCGTTCAAAAACTCAATGCCGCCGATTTCTTCCAGCTGTCCCCGGTCCTGTAACGTCTGTTTGAGGGTGATAAAGTCGATGGGCTTGCTCTTATCGGCGAACTCGAGCACCAACTCGTAAATAATCTGATGGGCGGGGGCGTAAAAGGCCGGCGGCTGCAAACGGAGGACGCAAAGATCGCTCACGTCCCGTGGGGACAACAACATGGAGCACAACACGCCTTTCTCGGCGTCGCTGCTGAATGGTAGGGATCTTGGGGCCTCTTTGCTTGGGGATGCGCTGTGAAGAGTTTGTGAATAACTTTTCCCGCTGTCCCTGCGCGCCGCGCCCTGTTCGCTCAAGGGCCTCTCAAGAGGTTTGGTCAAGCCTTGAGAACCTTTCGGCATTCTTAACTCGCAGTCGTCTTCGTGCGCTTACGGGTCTTCGACTTGCTGTCCTTAGCTTCAGCTTCTGGTTCCTTCGGGGCCGGTGTGTGGGCCTTAACTTCGATCTTTAGAGTCGCGGTAACGTCGGCGTGCAGCTGGATCGGCACTTCGATCTCGCCGCTTTCTTTGATAGGCCGTTCAAGGCGAATCCGATGGCGATCGATTTTGATCTCAGTTTCCGCAAGTAGCTTATCTTCAATGTCTTTTGCAGTGACCGAGCCAAAAGCTTTTCCGGTCTCGCCCGTCTCCAGAGTGAATTCGAGCTTAACCTTATTGATCTTGCGAGCGAGTTCCTCGGCTTCGTTTAGTTCACGCGCTTCTCGTTCCGCTCGCTTGCCTTTTAACAGGTTCAGACGCTTGAGGTTGGCGGGAGTCACTTCGTAGGCTTTGCCTTGAGGAACCAGGAAGTTGCGAGCGAATCCCCGGCGCACCTTGACCACGTCGGCTTCGGCGCCAAGACCAGGAATGTTTTCTTTGAGAATAACTTCAGTGACTGCCATGCGTAGCTCCGGCTGAAATTGAATGGGAGGAGACAGCTAATGGACAAGCTGTTGTCTGTCAAGCCGGTGTATCAGACAATTTAGAAAATTGCAAAAAAAGCCGACTGGTGCCGTCCGATTGGAGGGGAGCCGCTTTGGAACGTGCCCTGAAAACTCACGACATTCTTTCTAGTGCGAGGAAGGCCAAATAGGGTGCAAAAAACAGGCGGCTTCCGCGAATTACCGCACGCGGTGTTTTGTTGATGGTTGCGCTGGAGATCGTTCATCGCCTACGCATCAACACGTTGACGCGTAGAAAGGTTCCTGGGAGCCGCCTGTTTAAGGAGACTTGTGGTCAGGCACGCGCCGAGGCAAATATCGCGGGTTTTCCAGGGCGCGATCCAAAGCGGCTCCCCTCCAAAAACGATTAGACCGGCCAGGAAGATCCTGGCCAGCCTAATAAAAATATTCAGGAAAGAAAAAACAGGGAACTTCTCTCTGCTACTTCCCTTACCTCTTGTTAAAATCCTTCTCGGATCAGTTGAACTCGAAGATCTCCTGCGGGATCTCGATCGGCTTTTCCTTCTTGCTTAGCGCCCGCCGCAACTTCGCCAAAGCGATGTTTTGCAGCTGCCGAATTCGTTCCCGGGTGACCCCGAATTTTTTGCCAACTTCCTCGAGGGTCTTCGGTTTTCCACCGTCAAGGCCGAATCGCTGGAAAATGATCTTCCGTTCGCGGTCGTCCAAAACTTCCAGGAGTTCACTGACCTCATCGCGCAAGTTCTTGTCTCGCAAGAGCTCGAACGGAGTCTGTGCGTCCTCGTCACCGACGATTTCCCCAAACTCGGTAGAGTCGTCATCGCTGATAGGTGCATCTAGTGAAGCCGGACGGATTGAAACGGTCTTTAACTGGGACACCTTACCGCTCGAAATGCCGATTTCCTCGGCCAATTCTTCGTCGGTCGGTTCGCGGCCCAGTTCCTCGCTCATTTGCAGCGAGACCCGTCGCATCTTGGAAATCTTATCGACCAAATGGACCGGTAGCCGGATCGTCTTGCTCTGGTTTGCCAACGCGCGCTTGATAGACTGCTTAATCCACCAGGCAGCGTAAGTGCTGAGCTTGCCTCCCTTTGCGGGATCAAAACGTTCCACGGCCTTCATCAGGCCGATATTTCCTTCGGAAATGAGGTCCAGCAACGGAAGTCCCAAATTCGCGTAATCGTGGGCGATCTTAGCAACCAGTCGCAAATTCGCCTTGATCATCAGAGCTCGCGCTTCTCTGTCTCCTTTTTTGATACGAGCAGCGAGCTCGATTTCTTCTTGGGGAGTGAGCAACGGGATTTGCCCGATTTCCCGAAGATAAATCTTAATGCCCGTATCTGAATCTTCGCCAGCCATACTTGATTTACTTGTTCAATGATTTCGTAGCCAACCCTTAAAAATAAAGAAATATCGCCCCCTAGCTGACGATATTGCTTAACCTCCTAAAAGAATAACCTGTCCTTTGACAACTTACCCCGCCGGGTGTTCAACGTTTTTCTTTCTTCTTTTCAGCGCTTTTTTGGAAGACCCGATGTTTCGAACGGACTCTCCATCGACGCCTTCACCAGTGCAATCACTTGTCGCATTGCACCCCTGGTGCCTCGCCTTCAAATGTAATACGCACAAGCACCCACAAACGATTCAATTTTTGCAGCCCCAGAATTTCATTCGAAAAAGCGAACCAATACCAGAACATAAAAAACACCCCGCGTCAAACGCAAATCCTGCCCCTACGTTCCAACCCAATCCATCATTTGAACCCTCCTTCAGTCGTCGTTCGCATCACGCCTTCTCAGTGGCTGTCAGATTTGCTCCGGTTGTTTGAGGCCCCGGATCTACGAAAAGCGGTCAACGCTGCCGAACGGCGACCGGCTGAAGTGGATCCAATACAAACAGCCTATTTGACAACATGCGTTGTTTAAGCAACTATCGTCTGCTAAACAATGTACCACTTCTTGCCCTTTTGGTTGTCTATCGGTTCTCTCCGGTCTCTAGTCTCACTACTTTCGCCTGAGATTCCTTCTCTTTCCTCAGGACAAACCAAAACCCATTGAGCTGAGTTCAATAAATCGAATGAAAAAGCACTATCTCTCAATTCTATTGAGTATCCTTGCCTTCGCTGGGCCGACGGTTGCCCACGCGGAGTCCTTCAAGATCGACCCATTCCATTCCGCAATCATATGTGAAATCGGACATTTTGGGGTCGGTCATATCTACGGCCGGTTCGACACCTTTAGCGGCACATTCACACTTGATCAGAACGATCCATCGAAGGACGCGGTCAACGTCGAGATTAAGACGGATAGTGTCGACACCAACGCCCCGAAACGGGATACAGACATTAAGGGGCCCGATTTTTTAAACGCTGCTCAATTCTCCACTGCGACCTTCAAGAGTACGTCGGTAAAGAAAATCGACGATAAGACCTACGACGTCACCGGAGATTTTACGCTCCGTGGTGTTACCAAGCCTTTGACTTTGAACGTTAAAGCCGTTGGCAGTGGCCCTGGTCCAAAAGGCGAGTTTCGTTCGGGCTGGGAAGCGACGGCCACGTTGAGGAGAAGCGATTTCGAAGTGAAGGCCTTATTGCCTGCCGTCTCGGACGAAGTTTCGCTTATCATCGCGGTCGAGGGGATTAAGCAGTAAGAACTCGGCCTGAGAGAGAGCCGGCCATATGAATCAGATGGTTGCCCAGTCCCTCCAAGGCGTCGGTTTACCGTCCTTGGCAGTGATGATCGCGAGTGCGGTGTGGTTCGGCGTGTTCCGGAAACATCCTCGGCTCCGCGCAATTGGCACCGGTTTAATCTTCGCCGGGGGAATTATCTGGGCCTATCTGCTAGCCTTTGGCGGTTTTGCCTTCCCGCCCCGTGAATCCGGCCAGTGGATTCCGTATCTAGCCGGCGCTGTTGCCTTAGTCGGTTGTCTTCAGGGCATCCGGCTAGGGCTATGGCGCCAAGTTTCGAATCTTGTCCTTTCCCTGGGCACGGCTCTTATTTTCTTTTGGTCGGAAATTTCCGGGAACCGGCTTACGCTTGTCTGGATCATTGGGGTGACGGTTGTGTTGTTTCTTAGCACCATCTTGTTGCAACAGGTGATCGAGGACCGTTGTTCCGGGGCCGAACTCTCACTCGGCCTGGCTTTATCAGCCGGCGCCGGAGGGATCGTCAGTTTCTTAGGAGGATCGGCTGTACTAGGCCAGCTCAGCGGATCGATAGGGGCAATCCTCGGAGTAATCGCCGTTCTCGCGTTTTTCTTTAACGTAACCATCGGATCAGTTCTACCGCTGGTCTATCTTTTCATCTTTGGTTCCTTGCTTCTGAGTGGTTGTCTCTTCGCTGAACTGCCATGGCTCACTGCCGTCCTCCTGTGGATTGCTCCTTGGGGTCTCGTGATCGGCCAACGTTTGGATCACCCGAAAATTTCGTCCCGGGCAAAGGCACTTGTGATCAGGATGCTCAGTGTCATCGCTTTGGTGGCGATCGCCATCTGCTCCGCCTTTCTTCTGGTTCCTCCGAGCTCCGAGCTATAATCCTCCTCATAATCGTCGTCGTTCTCGTCCTCGAAGAGCCGAGCGCGTCCCTGGAGCGCGATTGCCTCCACGGCCTCGAGTGGAGCCGCTTTTGATCGCTAACCGGCCTGCTTGCGTATTCGCGCGAAAAAATCGCGGCGGTATTTCGATGGTCTTTAACAGGCGGCTCCCGGAAATTACCCAGGACGCGAATGCACCTTTAGGCACCGATCTTCTGAGCCCAACGGAGCGCAATATTTGTAGTAGCGTCAGCAGCCGTTTGCGGAGCCGCTTGCTTATCACATTCTCAACCGTGCTACCCGTTGGGTTTGAGAAACGCACGCTCGAATCACAACGGGCATAAGCGGCTGCCCTCCAGGCCGTGGGGCAAACGCGCTGCGAGAACGGGCCTGTTTTTTCGAGGACGAGGACGACGACGAGTACGAGGACGATTAGGAGAGCTTACGCTCTCCCATACATCCGCCCTTTCCACATTGATCGCTGGCCGCGCCAATAACGAATGGCTGAAGACCAAGTCATCAAAAGGTACAGCGAAGAGACAACCGGGAGTGTGATCACCAGAAACGGAGTCTGTCGATAAAACCGGACCACGGGCAAGTAAGCTATGCACATTGAAACGAGTCCGAGCCAGGACGCCGCTCTTACGATCATCGATCGATCGGCAAGGCCCAAGAATGGGCACCAGAAGACGAGAGCCATAAGCAAAGTGGTTACCAACAATAGAAGCACCGAGTAGCGCAGCTGGGTAAACGCCGTGCGGGCGACCATATTCCAGAAGCTGCCCAAGCTGGGATACGCGCGCATGCTTTTCGCAGAATGAGTTAACCCGATCCAAGTCCTGCCGCCTGATTGCTTCACCCGCTTGGCCAGCTCGCAATCGTCGATAATGCTCGCTTTTAACGCACTGAATCCTCCGATTGCCTTAAGTTTTCCGGTCCGGATGAGAACACATCCGCCGGCAGCTACACCTAATCGGGAAATCGGATCGTTTCCCACGGCAAAGGGATAAAGCAGCTTGAAAAAGAAGATAAATGCTGGGGAAAGAATTTTCTCCCAAAGAGTTCGCATCCTTAACTCCGCCATCAAGGAGACCAGGTCGAGGTTTTCGGCTTCCAACTTTGACTTGAGAGCGTGAATGGTACCCGGAGCCAGTTCAATATCAGCGTCGAGCAACAGGATTGATTCGGTGGTGGCGACCTGTCGGCCCTGTTCCAGAGCCCAAAGTTTTCCCACCCAACTTTCCGGCAATTCTTTACCGAGCAAAACCTGGAGGTTGCCGCGAAAACTTCTCTTCGCGAGATCCGCGGTGCCATCGGAGGACTGATCGTCTATAACGATCACGGCGAGATGCTTACCTTGCCTTTCGAGCCCCGCGAGTGTCCTGGAGATCGACTCAGCCTCGTCACGAGCTGGGATCAGGACCGTTACGTCGGATAAGTCAAAATCGGGTGGTGAACCGTCGCTATCTAGCCGTTCTCGCGTGCTCCATGGTTTCCACGGTAGGAGCAAAATGCATGACCAAGCCAGCGAGCCAATAACGATAAGAATTGAAATTACCGATAACATCGAATAGGCAGCGAATTCGCTGGCGATTAGTTTGGAAAATAAACTCAGCCAGCACAAGGAGCCCGATGCATACTTTCGGTCCTGCGTTAACCAACGTCCTGCGCGAACACTTGAGTGGTAGCCCTTTGAGAGAACATCTTCGTTTCAGGAACGCGTTACGACAAAATCCGGAGTTGGCTGCCGAATATGCGGCACTAAAGCGGGCGCTGGCCGACCAGTATCGTAGGATCGAGAAGGTTACACCGAGGCGAAAACCGGATTTATTCATTCGGTAATTGATGGGCCCCGGAATGTCTAGCCAGCTGCGAGGTTAGGCACTCGCCCTATCTTTGCGCCTTTGCGGCCTTGGCCGACGAAGCTAAAGGGGGAGATGGGACGAAGTCTGCTTTGCGTGAGATTTTTCGGTCTTCTAACGGATCAATTGCCCGACGCTCTCGGAAGCCATCAACTGAAGAACGTCCTTTCGCGTGAGCCGAAAGAGATCGCCTTCCGTCGTCAATTGAAGCGCACTCATCGCAACGCCGTATTGCAATCCGCGAACGAAATTTCCTTCCAATAGACCGGAGATCACGCCGGCCGCGAAACTGTCTCCGGCCCCGATCCGGTCGACCATTTCCACGGGGTAACCGGGAGTGAGGACGGTTTTGCCGTCTTCGAAGCCGGCCCCGCCTTGGTCTCCGGTAGTGATCGCGATCCGAGGCATTCCAAACTGCCTATTTAACTCTTTCGCGGCTGTAGCCGCGTCACCGTCGATCTCGAAAATCGGTCCCAAATCGCGCTTGCTAACGATCAAGGTATCAACCTTAGATAACAGCGGCTCCAGCTTGATGCGACATTCTTTGTGGCTCCATAACAGGGCACGATAATTGACGTCAAAAACGACCGGGATTTTTAGATCGTTCGCGCGAGTCACGATGGTTTCGACTAACCGGCTGCAACCCTCGGAAAGAGCGACGGTGATCCCCGTGAGGTGAATGATCTTCGCATTGCCAACCAGCGATAAGTCGAAGGTCGTTTCGTCCATGTTCCGGGCGGCGCTAGGAGCCCGATCGTAGAGGACTTTGGTTGGACGCGGTGACGCACCAAACTCTATAAAGTAAACCCCGGTCCGCTCAGTATCGGACCAATTGACATAGGAACAATCGACCCCATGACCCGCGATGGTGTCTGCTATTCGGTGCCCGAGAACGTTATCGGGAAGCCGGGAAAGCCAGCGTGACTTAAACCCCATGCGTGCCACCGCCACCGCCACATTGCTTTCCGTTCCCGCGACATGAACGTCGAACACGGGCGCATCCGCGAGTAATCGCCCGGCCGGAACCGAGAAGCGAAGCATGGATTCACCGACAGTAAGGAGATCAACGTTAGACGCAGACATGGGATAAGGAATCAAATTTCACCACAGAGGCACGGAGAACACAGAGAAAATAATCCGCAAGATTACACAGATTACGCAGATTTCGGTTCAGGGTGATCGATCGCCGTGGGAGAAACCATGCTGCTCATTCGGCAAACGGTTCATTTAGCACAACGACGTCATCGTGCCGTAAGACCGAAATCTGCGTAATCTGTGTAATCTGCGGATTATTTTCTCTGTGTTCTCCATGTCTCTGTGGTGAAATTGTCTGCTTATGAGCGATTGGGATATCTTGTTTCGGGGCGCGAAGCTTGTTTCTGCGGATGACATTGGAACGGCAGATGTCGCGGTGATTGTGAACAGATCGCGGCCGTCGGCGTCAATCTGCCTGGCTCAGCGAAACAGGTGGTGGATGCGGCTGAGGCCTTTCTTTTTCCGGGGATAATCGACGCTCACATTCACTTCAATGAACCCGGACGCGAGCATTGGGAGGGGATTTTATCCGGTTCGCGTGCGCTGGCTGCCGGCGGTGGAACCGTTTTTTTTGATATGCCTCTAAACGCTTCACCACCTACGCTGGACCGCGAAAGCTTTATTCAGAAGCGTTCACTGGCGGAACAGAAATCTGTTCTGGATTTTGGGCTTTGGGGCGGACTAACGCCGGTGAATCTCGATCATATGGAAGAGCTGGCGGAGTCAGGTGTCATCGGTTTTAAAGCGTTCATGAGCGAGTCAGGGACCAGCGATTTCAGGCGTGCCGATGCCGCGACCCTAAAACAAGGGATGAAAACAGCGGCGAAATGGAAATTGCCGGTTGGTGTTCACGCTGAAGACAACTCCATGATCGAGTCGCTGGTCCGCGGGAAGCGAGCGGCAGGGCGCAAGCATTGGCGGGACTATCTCGATTCTCGTCCGATCGCGGCTGAATTGTCCGCGATTCGCGCCGCTCTCGAATTGGCAGGCGAGACCGGTTGCGCGCTCCATGTGGTCCATGTGAGTTGTCCGGAAGGCATCGACCTGATTGCCCAGGGCAAACGTCAAGGAGTGGATGTTACCGCCGAAACTTGTCCTCATTATCTTCTGTTAAAGGACGAAGACCTGGAGACGATCGGTGCGCCGGCGAAGTGTGCTCCACCGCTCCGCACCGCCGGTACCCAGGAAGCGCTTTGGCAACGTTGGATTGCCGGTCAAATCGATACGCTAGGTTCGGATCATTCACCGGCGCCGCCCGAAATGAAGACCTCGCCTGATTTCTTTGAGATCTGGGGCGGGATTGCAGGTTGCCAACATGCTTTCCCTTTGCTCATTGCTGAGGGCGAGAAACGGGCAAAGGGTTCAACCCTTTCGCAGTTTGTGCGTGCGACTTCTCTGGATGTCGCTCGAAGGTTCGGTATCGGTGAGAGAAAAGGGAAGATCGCAACCGGCTACGATGCGGATCTCATGCTGGTCAACCTGGGCGTGAACGAGACGGTCCGAGATCTTTTGTATAAGCACCACGTGAGCCCGTATATAGGCAGGCCGCTGAACGCGGTCGTGACTCAGACCTGGATTCGCGGGCGGAAAGCCTGTGAGGATGGCCGAATCAGAGACAATATCAGAGGGAGATTCTTGCAGCCTAGCCGGTAGTTTTTTGACCTGTTCCGGAGCGGCCTCGCTTGCGAGACTTATGGACAACAGCTCAAGTCGTTTGCTGATCTAAAGGTAAACGCTAGTCTCGACTCACTTTTGTAACGTAAAACTCACTTTTATAACGTAAAAGGAGCTAGCGCTTTGACGCTGGCATGGTAGATGTCTGGTCACATGCGCCGCCGCATCATCGGCTTCTTTCTGGTTTTTGCCGCCAGCGCGATCTGTTTCGCCCAGGAGGGGCCGTCTCCGCAAGCAAATTCCTCCGTAGATGATCCGATCAAGGCCAATGATCCTCGAGCGATAAAGGCTCACGATGAAATCCAGGCGCTAATTCTGAGAATGATCGATCGGTGGAACGCCCATGATCTAGCCGGCTACATGGAAGGGGCCTGGAAGTCAAAAGACTTTCTGATGGTTATCGATGCTGAAGAGATTCGAGGATGGGCTGAGGCCTTCGCCACATACCAGAGAGGTTATCCAGACCCGAATACCATGGGTGACGTCGTCTGTGATCGGCTGGAAACGCAGTTGATCAAGTCGGACGTTGCCTTGGCTGTTATGCGATGGACTCTTTATTTGAAAGGGGGCAAGGTTTTAGGCACCTCTTCACTGGTCGTGCGCCAGTTCT
This sequence comes from Verrucomicrobiota bacterium, assembly GCA_019237325.1. Classification (GTDB taxonomy): domain Bacteria; phylum Verrucomicrobiota; class Verrucomicrobiia; order Chthoniobacterales; family JAFAMB01; genus JAFAVN01. The sequence continues at coordinate 17,547 of JAFAHI010000406.1, forward strand.
CCGATGGCTGGAAAGTAATCTCAGATCACAGCACCACTTTAGAGCCCTAGGCGGGCCCTTTTTCCGGCCCGCCATAGGGTTTGTCTCACGCGACAGATGTGGGTAGTTAAGCCACGGCTGGATGCGTGGGTAGAAAGACGGCCACATTCGGATGAGTAGGTAGAAAAACTGCCAGATTCGGATGCGTCGGCAGAAAAACTGCCAGGTCCGGATGTGTCGGCAGGAAAACCGCCAGGTCCGGATGTGTCGGCAGAAAAACCGCCAGGTCCGGATGCGTCGGCAGAAAAACTGCCAGGTCCGGATGCGTCGGCAGAAAAACTGCCAGGTCCGGATGCGTCGGCAGAAAAACTGCCAGATCCGGATGTGTAGGCAGAAAAACTGCCAACTTATCCGTGACTATGACCGTTGTATCCTTGTCGGACGGTTTACTCTGCTCTTCGTGTTTAGATTTCCTCAAGGATTCCGGCGGCGGAACCATTGCAAGGGATTGTAGGGCAGGCGCCACCAGGACGCTTAACGACAAGACGAGAGTCAAGTAGTTTTTTTTCATTGGGGCGCACTCTACGCCCGCCCAGCCGATCTGCCCGAAAAAAACGCGTTTTTGTTGATTATAACTGCGATTTTTTTTGTAAGATTTCGATACTCGGCATGTCTCTTATGAGGCCTACGGAAATTTTGGACTGCCCCGGTGGCGCGGAGATGATCTGAAGCACGGCTGCGCTGATAGTGAGAAAGCGCTATCCTGCAGCGCCGCCCTCAGGGCTGGCCGAAGCCAGTCAAGCCGCGACCGACCATTGGCAACGCAGCGCTAGGTCGGTTCAGTGACGCATGAAACGGCCATCCTGGTTCGCCGGAAATGAAAATAGGCCTGCACGAACGCAATACCCTGGGCAAGAGCAGCCACAAAAAATACGATCCCCACGCGCCAATCTGTTGCGGGGAGACCGGAGACTTGTGCCAACAGCGGCGTTCCCACTAAAGGCGCGATTACGCCCATAATACTGCTGATCGAGTTCAGCGAACCTAACGTAATCCCTTGGTGTCGTGGATCTACCGCCTTAGAGACAATCCCTTGCAACGCTGGGTTTATGACGAAACCCAACAGGTTCACCAGAATGATCGAGTACATCATCCATCCCTGGAAAGCGAGGCCATACAGGACGTAAGACACGGTTGAAGACGCCATACCCGCCAATGCCGTCCGAGTGTCACCGAGTTTCTTCAAAAGGAGGCCAAGCAAACCCGCTTGAACAACCGTGCTGACAATGCCAACCACAAAGAGCGATATCCCGTTCTCTTTTGGTCCCCAGCCGAAGCGAAAGGAGGTGTAAAGCACCCAGTTGGTCTGGAGAATGAATTGTCCAAATACACTGAAAGTGTAGACGACAACTAACTTGCCGATTCCACGCACCTGTGTCAGCCCCGCGATCGCCGAGAACGGATTTACCTTCTTAAAGTCGATCGGTGTCCGGCGGTCCTTCGGCAAGGACTCTGGCAATATGAAATAGCCATTGAGCCAATTTAATAGGGCAAGACAGGCCGCTGCGAAATAAGGCAACCGTAGGTTATTGGCGGCTAACAGACCACCGATCATCGGTCCGCAGATAAAGCCTAGCCCGAACACCGCTCCCATTAGACCAAAGCTCCGGCTACGATTTTCCGGTGTAGTGACATCCGCGATATAGGCGCCGGCGACCGTATAGCTCGCGCCGGACGCGCCGCCGATCAGACGAGACACCAACAAAAGCCAAAGCCATGGCGATATCGCAGTGATAAAAAAATTAAGGGCAAGGCCAAAAATCGAGATGAGAAGAACCGAACGCCGGCCGAACCGGTCGCTGATCGCGCCTAACAATGGGGCCGAGAAGAATTGGGCTACTCCGTAGGAAGCCAGCAATGCACCGTACCAATACGCTTGAGCAGGTTTGTCGGCGGTCATGGTGGAAACCAGCGCCGGCAAAACCGGGATGACGATACCGAATCCCAGCATGTCGAGAAATACTGTCGCCAGAATAAAGGGAAGACCGGCCTTTCGACGTTGTAACATAGAGGTCCTTGGACGCCGGCAACTATACTGATGACCGCGAATGGTGAAAGCACTGCGAATAAAACGGTTCAACCGCAGATGAACGCAGATTTACGCAGATAGAGAAAAACGAATGCTCACGAGTGAACGCGACTGAAGACGAATGGGGAATGGCGCAAGAAGCTCGCTGTAATCTATTGTTCGTTCCTTCATTCGTGCGAATCGTGTCCATTCGCGGTTGTTTTTTGGGCTATTTTGGCTCCGCTCCCCGTTGATCCAGTTTTGCCAGAAGAGGTTAGAAGTTTTAAGTTATAGGTTGTATGTTGTAGCTTTCAAGTTGGGCCTCGGCGACAACTAACTTAAAACCTAAAACTTACAACTTAAAACCTGTAACTACTGTGGCGCGATGAAGAGTTTGCTTGCTCGGCGCCGGCAGGAATAGTCGGCTGAAAGATTGACCTTAGCGACCTTTTGATTCGTTAGCATCGAACGGATTTGTTCTACGTCTTCAAAACTTACATCATCGATCCCCTTCCGAGTTAACCATTCGTGAATAACTCGGCGTTGTAACGCCACCGGTAACGTTCTCAGGTCGCGCACCGGCAATTCATCTAATTCCCACCAGGTAGGTGTTAACTGACGGAGTAGCTCTGCTTCATCGGCGGCAATCCCACATAGCCGCAAGAGATTTGATTTGAATGGCCGGCCCAGAATTCTCTCGATCTCAGGTACCAAGAGATTTCGGATCCGGTTGCGGGTAAACTTGTTCTCCGCATTGGTAACATCCTCGGAAAACTTAAGCCGCCGTTTTTTCGCGTACTCGCGAATCTCCTGTTTCCAAACGTGGAGAAGCGGCCGCACCACAATCAGGTCTGTTTCATCTATTGAGATTCGTGCCTCCGTGCGCATGGCTGCTTGGCCGATAGACCCGGCGCCGCGCAAGATATTGAAGAGAAACGTTTCTACTTGATCATCGGCATGGTGACCCAGGAAGACATGACTGGCTCCGAATTGTTTAGCGGTTCGCGCAAAGAATTGTTGGCGAGCTTGGCGAGCTGCAGTTTCGAGAGACAGTTTTGGAGGCCATCCTTGTACTTTTTCTTGGACAAGCGGCAATTTCAGCCGGGTAGCCAGCTGCCGAATTAGCCGGTTCTCTCGTTCACTGTCGCTGCCTCGCAGCCGATGATCGAGATGGCAGATCACCAGATTAATGAACCCGGTATCGAGTAAGATCTGTAAGAGAACTCTGGAATCTACGCCGCAGGAAACACCAACCAGATAGCCTCGTTCTTTTGGATAAGCTTCAAGGCCTTTGGCGGCGCGTTCAATCCAGGCTAAGAGTTGATTTGCAGGCATGGCCCATCCTCATAGAACCATGCCTGCGGATCTTGAGCAATAAGCGTGCTCTTGTCGCGGCGTACTCCGCTAGATCGTGGAGCCGCCTTGACTGGAATCCTTATTTCTAAAGGTTGGGATCTGTTGCTAAAGCCTCGCCGATCGGCGATCCAATTCCCGTGACGTTATCGTATCCGGTTTTAGCGCTGTATCCCCCGTTGTTTCCGTTAGTGACGTCGTAGAAGTCGGTGGCATAACCTTCGGTCTTGAAGACACTGTAAATAGCCGCGTTTACCCAGCCCATTCGGGCCCCCTTGACCTGGTTGATTTCAAGTTGTAGCGCAACATAGCTAGGAGAACTCCACGAAGTTCCCTCCAATCCCGCCCATCCGCCGTTGACAAAGGTGTCAGTGTAGTACGCCGGAAAGGCGACATCAGGGACGTTCCGATTCGTCGTGGAGGCCAATCCTGTAATACCTTTTTGATAGGCCGGAATCGCGAATATGTTGGAAACGCCGCCTCCGGAGCCGCTCCAGGCTTCGTTGTGAACATATTTGCGGCTGCTATAAGAAATAACGGTCCCGCCAAGGGCCAATACCCGTGGCTCAACTGCCGGCCAACTCACAATTCCGCCATTCGATCCTTTGTCGCCGCTCGAAGCCACGAACGTGATGCCTTCGGCGTTGCCTTGCTGGAGAGCAGCTTCGAAAGTCGGGTCTGTAAATTCGTTTCCACCAAAACTCATGTTCACGGCTTCTGCCTTATTTTCGGAAACAATCTGATTGGCTGCACCATTGATATCGGCACCCGACAATTGCCCGATGAGGTAAAGAATGATGTTTGCTCCCGGCGCCAAGCCACCAATCGTCTCTGTGTCGAGAGCGGTTTCATCGACGTCACCGTTGGTCGCTCCACTGCCGCTAACGATTTCGCGGGTAATTTTGCCGGTGCGGTGGATCGGGAAGTAGTTAAAAAAGCTGGTCAGGTCATAGTCAGCCACATCCGAGTCGATAATGATCGCTGCGGTGTGCCCGGCTCCGTTATGTCGATTTTGAACCGGGAATTTAAAGCTTCTCGCTAGCGCTACCGGCGTATATCCGCCGTCCGGACCCTGAGTCGGCCCAGTGATGGAGTCTGGGTGAGCGCCAACTTTTGCGACAATCAAATTGTCGACATGAACTGCGAGCACCAGCGGAGCCAGTGTATCCGGCAAGAGAGCCGGCGTCACGTTCATGTACCGGTCATTACCGTCTTCTTGTTTCACGCTGTGGATCTCGGTCTTGAAGAAGTTCTCCACGACGGCGCTTGAGGCCTTCGCGTAAACCAGGACACGATCTGACGAGGTTTTAGTTATTTGAAAACCCGCTTGTTGTAGCTCGCTGATAACGCGATCGAGTTGCTCCGCCGTTGGGCCAAATCGCTCATCAAATTGGGCTGCCGTCAGAAACTTGCGGTAGTTAGAGGAACTCGGATCAATTTGTTCCTTCAGAAGTTGATCTAACTCTTCAGTGTGATCGAACCGGAGAGAAACCATCACATCGATAGCTATGCTACCTGCTCGCCGGCCTAAATCTTGAACTCCGGGAACGTGTAATACTTCGGCTCCAACAGCGGGGTTGTCTGCGGCGGTTGCCGTTACGGCTTCTGCGTAAACTCGATTAACCCCAAGACTCGTCAGCGCGAGCCCCGATAGAATAAAAGAGTAATGCAATGCCTTACTCAACATAGGTGTTTTGCTCATCATGAATTATTGCGAGGGCCTTAGTGATTACTGCGGGGCCCCCAGAACTAACATTTTACCGTTGAGCTGGGAAGGGATATTTGATGGAGGACGGACCGGTAGGACGAGCTGCCGGTCATCCGGTTTTAACCTCATGGCACCATGCCGGTTGCCGGCGAGCCCGGATAGCAGGAGCTCATCCCTATTGGGTCTGCGAACCCTCGTCCGATCTTCACGGTCTAAGACGACGCCGCTAAGTCTGGCGTTAAAACGGCAGCTCCTTCTAACTTACCTTTACGGATTGCTTCCAAAGCCTCATTTGCCTGAGCAAGGGGGAACCGGGTAACTCTGGGTTGAATTCCGGCTGCGGGTGCAAGCTGCAGAAATTCTTGGCCATCCCGGCGAGTTAAATTAGCAACCGAACAGATCGTGCGTTCTCCCCAAAGCCAGGAGTAAGGGAATGAGGGGATATCAGTCATGTGAATTCCGCCGCACACAACGCGGCCTCCTTTATCGACCGCCTGCAACGCTTGCGGAACCAGTGGTCCGACTGGAGCGAAGATGATCGCAGCGTCGAGCGGCTCCGGCGGTAATTCATCGGAACCGCCCGCCCAGGTTGCGCCTAACTCTTTTGCAAAGAGCCGACCACCGGCGTCTCCCGGCCGGGTAAAAGCAAATATTTTCCGGCGTTGATAAACTGCCGCCTGGGTTACCAAGTGCGCTGCCGCCCCGAATCCGTAAATGCCAATTTTTCCGACTCGATCGGCCGGTCCCGCTAGAACGAGCGAGCGGTACCCGATTAATCCGGCGCACAGTAATGGAGCGGCAACAGCCGGGTCGCTATAATAATCTGGGATTTTGAAACAGAACCGTTCGTCGGCGACTGCGTATTCAGCATAACCGCCATCTCGGGTGTAACCGGTGAAAAGACCATTCTCACAAAGGTTTTCTTTATCTGCCAGACAAAACCGGCAATGGCCGCAGGTCCAACCCAGCCAAGCAATCCCGACTCGCTCCCCGACCTTAAATCGGCCCGACTCACATTGACTGATTCTCCCGACAATTTCGTGTCCGGGGACTAACGGCAGTTTCGGCTTTGGTAATTCTCCGTCCACCACATGCAGATCGGTCCGGCACACCGCGCAGGCCTCTACTTTGACTAGTATTTCACCGGGCCTTGGCTTCGGTATCGGAACCTGAACTGGACTCAATGGTGCTGCTGGCTTGGTTAACACCATCGCGAACATGCTGCTCGGGACTTCCGCGGTCGGCATGTTGAAAACGGTCGAGCTTGGGAATTCGGCGTCAACACGAATTAATCGTCCTCGTACTCGTCGTCCCGCCTCCGCCGGGCCTACGGCGCGGCGGGCTGTCCTCGCGCGCAGAGGGCGCAACGAGGGAAGCTCCGTAGGAGCGAAATATTTATAGCAACGCCAATTTTTAAGCGATTAGCTCCGTAGGAGCGGCATATAAGAGCGCGTATCTGCAGCTGGCAACGTCCGAATTATATGTCGCTCCTACGGAGCTTACCGCGTTTTTTTGGTGTCGTGACCTATAAATATGTCGCTCCTACGGAGCTTTCCCGTTACGTCCTCTGCGCACGAGGACGGCCCGCCGCGCCGTAGGCCTTGCGGAGGCGCGACGACGACGAGGACGATTGCGATTTTTAGGCCGTCAACGTCCGAAAAAGCAGCACAGCACCAACCCCCCTCCTCGAGGTTGGTGCTGCCTCAGCTGCATCGTCAGAACCGCCGGACGCGCTCACTCGTTCACGCTCGGCGAAGGTTTAGGCGATGGGTCTACTTTGGGTTCTTCGGGGAATTGTTGTTTGGGTCCGCCGGGAAACTGTCTGGGCGAAGCCGGCCCCTGCGGATCAAGGCCAAAGCCGTCTCTCACATGCGGGGCGAAAAAGAAGGGTCGATTTTCGGGAGGCATGTCTCCAGGTTCAGGCAGTCGCTGAGAGAGGACGACGCCAGCATCGTCCCTTAGCCTGTCGATACCACCGATTTGTCTCCTAAAAATCTCGGTCTGCTGTTGGAGTCCGTCCGGAGGAACTGCGATATGCCTCCCGTTCATAACGAATGCCTGTACCTCTCTGGTGTCGCCTGCGATTGCCCGTAACGCTACGCGCCGTAATTGTGGATCCGGATCCGCTTTGGCGATCGAGATCAGGAATTCTTTTGCTGTCTTTGAATCAGTTACACCTAACCCATGCAAACAGGCTGATTTGACTATTAAGCTGTCCGCCGTGCGATAAATCGCGATTAACTGATTGATCGCCGCCTCATCCAGATTTCTCGATAATAATTCAATAGCAGCAGTCCGGATCGGGATCGATGTCTCGTGCAGCGCCAAATCGTTCAGTTTCTCCTTAACCCTGGGATCGGCCGCCCGCCTTGGCGTCATCTCGCGCAAAATAGTTAGCCTGATTTGTTCGTCTTTACTTTGATTGAATAGCGCCAGTAACGCCGCAGTGACATCGCTACCCCCATGTTCACTCAGGGCTAGCGTCGCCTCTTGGCGCACACTCGGATCAGGATCATTTAATGCGGAGCTGGTTAAGAGTGAAACAATCTCCGGGTCCAACGGTCGAGTTACTTCCGGACCATTAGGACCTAGTACTAGATTTTCGGGTTCGTTCGCCCAAGCGCTGGGCGTCAAGACTATTGCCGGCAACCAAACCAGTCCGGCTGCGCTTGCACCTATCAGTGCTATCGCGGCCGCCATGACGTTACGCACCGACGGTTGAATGTTCCGGTTACGCTTCCCGTCCAGAATTCGCGTTAGCCGCTGATACAATTGCTTCCCTTGCCGGCTCACACCCGATGCCAATAGAGACCGTTCTAGGTTCCCGTCCGCCAAGCGAGCTAAGAGGTGGGCGTAACTCTTTGCTTGGTGAGTCTCGATCAGCACCCGGTCGTCACAAGCTGCCTCTTGGTGCAGGTGCAATATCCGGTTAGTCGCCCAGAGAAAAGGGTTAATCGGGAAAACCGCGAGCAATACCTGCTGAAAAAACGTGGACCAATCGTCAAGCCGTTCGAGATGGGCGATTTCATGGATCAGGACGTTCCGGCGTTCCATCGCAGAAAACTGAGACTGAAACCCCAGGGGCAACAGCACCTTCGCTGACCAAAGACCAACCGCGACCGGAGAAGACACCAGCGATGACTCAGCGATGGTGATCCGCCGGGAACTAGATAACTGTTCGTCTAACGCGACCGGCTGCGCGCTGCGGTGGAGCACGCGCAGTCGATACAATGCAGCGAGCAAGCGCAACCCGCAGACGAAACTGACTAACGCCCAGCCGGCAAAAACAAAGAGCAACCAGTCTACATTCGCCAGCCAGCCTCGGGTTACGATCGGAGGCGCCTTTCGCTCCAAGCTGATCGGCTCGCGAATTAGACGACCCATGAGTGGCGAGGATGGAGCCTTGGTCACCGCGGCATCATTTTTTACTACCGGAGCGTTGTGGACAACAGGATTTGGTTGAGCAGGTTTGAGTGAAACCAGCAAAGGCGTACTGGCTAGAAGCACGAATGTTAATAGTGAGACCCAGTGCCGGGTCGCTGCGCTCCATCGATCAGCGCGAAAACACAAGGGTAATAGAATAACCGCTCCAACGAAGATCCCGGCCGATAGAATCAGCCCGTTTAAAAGGTGTTCCGCCAGTAGATCGGCAAATTCCGTGAGCGGAGGGATACTCATGAGTTGTCTCCTCTTTTGATGAGTTCGCGAATTCGTTGAAGATCTTCTGCATCCAGTTTCTCTGTTTCCAATACCCGCAAGACCAGGAGCTCGGGTGAGTTATCGAAAAAGCGGCTCAGAATATGTTTGAGAACTTTATTCTGAGCCTGGTTCTGGTCGATGACCCCGTGATAAACGTAGGCTTGGCCTTCTTTTGTGTGCCTGACGTATCCTTTCTGTTCAAGGATTCTAAGTGTGGTCAACACCGTGCTGTAGCTCAGTCCCAGTTCTTGGGGGAGAGCGTTGACAACATCGGATACGGTTGAAGGGCCGCGCTCCCAAAGCACTTCCATGGGCCGCAACTCAGCATCGGTCAAAGTAGGTGACGGTCTCCGAGCCATTTTCTATTAAAGAATTAATAGACTCTTTGCAGAAACAGTTTCGCGCGTCAACTAATTCTTTAATAGGTCGACGAAAAAATGACCGCGAATGGACGCGAACGGAAGCCCACGAATGGACGCGAATGT
>JAFAHI010000407.1 GCA_019237325.1 Verrucomicrobiota bacterium
AAATTAAAACTACCGATACTTTAGGTAACGCGGTCATTCGATTCTTGGCTACGGCTCCGACCGTGTTAGTCCACCGGCAACGGACTCTAAGCGTTCGCCCCGCAGCGCCCTTCCTGACGTTGGTCGAAAGCGGGAAACTGGCCGGTAGCGGCAAAGAGGTACCGTTAACTCAGGAATTCTATCCCCAATTCGAATCCCGCACCGTGATTGGCTCAACTTCGCCGGTGCTATTTGTTAACGGGTTACATCAATTCCTGGAAACCTATCCGTACGATTGTTCCGAACAATTGACCAGCAAAGAGCTTGCGAATCTAGCCTTAATCTCGGTTCCGGGGTCAGGCCTGACCAAGGCGCAGTTAACGGCCAAACTACAGAGTTATTTCAAGTTAATTCGGGATCGCCAGGCATCGAGCGGAGCGATCGGTTATTGGGCAGCCGACGATGCTAAAGAGCTCGATCCGATTTCCGTCTATGTTTTGGAATTCATTACCGATGCCAAACTAGCCGGGATTGCTGTACCTTCCGATATCGACAAGGCCGGCGTCAACTATCTTAAGAAGGTGGCTAGCGCTACTCCATCTGATTTGGATCAAGCGGAAGTAGTAGCAAAAGCAATTTATCTGCTGACCCGGCGCGAGCAGGTAATGACTAACGAACTGATTAGTCTGCGGGATACGCTCGACCGAGAATTTACCGACCAATGGAAACAGTCGATCACGGGGGTTTATGTCGCGGCGTCGGCGGAGCTTTTGATGAAGGAACGCGAAGCGAACGATTGGATCAGCCAGTATCGTTTAACCGGTGCGCTCAGCTCTTCCGGGCTTTGGTCCAACTTGACCGAATACGCCCAATATTTAACCGTCCTCGCCCGTCATTTTCCGCAACGTTTCCGGTCGTTGGGCCGTGATCAAGTTGAACAAATTCTAAAGCCGATCTGGGCTGCTGACTATAACACGCTGTCAGCGGCCGAATGTCTGCGGGCGCTAGTCGCGGGACAGAACTTGATCGACTTAACCAAGAACAATCTTCGAATCAGCCAGTGGAACGGCAATTGGCAACCGCTGATCACCAACGCGCTCGGTTTGGTGACCATTGGTAACGATGTGACCAAGGTGAAGTTCGATGGGAACCAGAACGGAGCGGGGTACTTCCAGGTAATCCAGAGTGGGTTTCCTAAGAATGTAAAACCGTTTGCTCGTGGGCTCGATCTGAGACGCGATTTCTTAGACGCCAACAATGAGCCGATCTCCAGTGTCAGTCTCGGAGATAAAATCAAAGTCCGGCTTCGGATCCGTTCCTCAACCGGAACCTCGGTTGATCACGTCGCGATTTCGGATCTGTTGCCCGCTGGGTTCGAGCCGGTTCGAGACGAAAAGGGCGGCGTTGCTCTGACTGCTGATAGTTTCGAGCATTGCGATGTGCGGGAAGATCGCGTGTTGATCTACCTAACAGCCGAGACCAATGAAACGGAAATTAGCTATGAAGCCAAGGCGACTGTTCCCGGTAATCTGATCGTGCCACCCGTCGCGGCGCAAGCGATGTACGATCAAGCGGTCCAAGTCGAAGGCGAAACCGGCCGGATCGAGGTGAAACAACCATGAGGTCGGTTGGAGACCCGTGGAGCGCTGCCTCGCTTGCGAGGCCGATGCGGTCGGCGCCATGGAGCGTTGACGTGATCTGACGAAAACATTCGGATGGGAATGACACGCCAAAGACCCAGTACCAAGCTCGAACCCGGCCCTGCAAGCGAAGTTGGCTCCAGCGGTGCCGACCCCTTGGCCTCGCAAGCGAGGCAGCGCTCCACGGGCGTCGGCGCCTTCTTTAGATGGCTCCTGGTCGCTGGCGCGATCGCGTTCGCGATTCTCCTCACCGCCTGGTTTTTCCTGCCACGCCCGCCGCTTCTTGAGGATGTCCCGTTCTCAGCCGTGGCCCGCGACCGAAACGGAGTGCTAATGCGGCTGACCACCGCTTCCGACCAACGCTACCGGGTGCAGGTGAAACTCAGTGAGGTCCCGCGGGATCTGATACTGGCGGTAACGACTCAGGAAGATCATCGTTATCGGTCTCATTTTGGCGTTGATTTCGGCGCATTGCTCAGGGCGACCATCGACTTCGTCCAAGGCCATCCTCGGTCTGGAGCTTCCACGTTAACGATGCAGGTCGCGCGTTTACGTTTTCATCTTCAGACCAGGAGCATCCCCGGAAAACTGATACAAATCTATCGAGCGCTGGAGATCGAACGGCACTATTCCAAGGACCAGATCTTAGAAGCTTATTTTAATCTGGCTCCGTACGGCCGGAACGTCGAAGGGATTAGCGCTGCCAGCTTGATCTATTTTGATAAAAGCCCGGCTAAATTGAGTCGCCAAGAAATTTTAGCGTTAGCCGTTCTGCCTCAATCTCCGGCTAAACGAACGCCGAGAGACGGCCCGGAACCGGCCGCTTTAATCGAGGCGCGAAGCCGATTAAATAAGCTGATTTGGAACGATCCTTTGGCTGATCTTCCGCTCCACTATCGCCAACTTAAAGACTTACCTTACTTGGCGCCGCATTTGGTCCAGCGAGTCTTAAAAAATCAAAACGGCGAAACGCGTTTAACGGTCGATGCCGGGATTCAACGTGTCGCGCTCGATGAAATCCAACGTTTTCTCGCTAGCCGTCAATCGAGCGGGCTGAACAATGCGGCTTGTTTGCTGGTTGATACCCGATCCATGGATGTGCTCGCATCCGAGGGATCGGGTTCTTTTTGGAACAGCGTAATCAAAGGTCAAAACGATGGAACCACCCAATTCCGTTCCCCTGGGTCGTCTCTAAAGCCGTTTGTATATGCGATGGCCTTGGACCGTGGATTGATCGGCCCGTCTACCTTGCTTTATGACGTGCCTGGCCGATTCGGAAACTATCTACCTGAAAACAACGATGGGAAATTTGACGGTCCGATTCCTGCCCGGCTTGCGTTGGTGAGGAGCCGAAACCTGCCCGCGGTTACGCTTGCGTCGCACTTAGGTCAGGATGCGCTTTACCACTTTTTAGAGTCGGCCCAAGTCCACGGATTGAACCGGGTCAACAACTATGGACTCTCCGCCGTGCTCGGAACCGTTGACATATCGATGCAGGATCTAGTCAAGCTCTATGCCGGGTTAGTGAATCATGGCCGCGTGAAAACGTTGCGCGTGATGTTGTCGGATCCAGCCGATTCCGGGATTCAGCTGCTGTCCCCGGAAGCCGCTTTTATCACGCTCGACATGATGACTACCAGTGAAGCTGGTATCAGGCTACCGACGGCACCGACGGTCAACATTCCTTACAAAACCGGAACTTCGACCGGGTTTCGGGACGCCTGGTGTACAGGCGTGATTGGGCGTTACGTCCTCGCGGTGTGGGTGGGGCGGTTTGACGGAAGATCGAACCCGTCTCTAACGGGGCGTACTGCGGCGGTACCGCTCTTTATCCGGCTGGCATCGAGATTAGCTGAAGAGAAGAAGGTCACCGTTGTCCCATTGTCTCCACCAGCCGGAGCCAATGTTCGTCAGGTCGACGTCTGCTCGGTGTCGGGATGTTTGCCGGGTCCCTATTGCACGCATACCAAGAAGGAATGGATTATTCCGGGCGTTTCTCCCATTACACGATGTCACATCCATACCGCCGGCGGCAATGAAGCGTGGGATAGCGAAGCGGAACATTTCTTTGAGACGATTGGACTAGGCCGCAAGTCATCGGGCGGGGATGGCAATGAAGAGTTACACATCTTGCCGGTTGCCCGAGACGTTAGTTGGCAAACGAACCAGGCAGCGAGTGAGCATGTGATTCCCCTGCGTGCACGTACCCCAGCGGGCGCCAGCCGAGTCTATTGGTTCGCCAATCGCGACTTTATCGGCTCAGCAGGTTCGGGCGAGACTTTTTATTGGTCCCCGGCGCCAGGGACCTACACGATCGCCGCAACCGACGACCTTGGCCAATCGGACTCGGTGCAGATAACCGTTGAAGGTGAGAAGTGAGACGTGAGAAGTGATTAGTGGCGTTGTGCTGTCTCGCCTGCGTCCGCCGATAGGCCATGTCCGGTAGAAAATACCTAGAATCGGGGCCGCCCTGTAGGGGCGGTAGAACGCGTGTCTTGTCACACGTTTTCCGCTCAATTGTTACACAATATTTCTATGTTTAACCACGTTTTCTGCCGCCCCTTCAGGGCGGGGTGCTCGTCACCGGTTTCCTGGGATTAAAACCCAAGGCTTAGTGCTGTTGCCCCTTCGGGGCAGAGATCGAATACGCTTTTTCTGAAACTTTGTCCGGTCATTTTCGGTATTACCTCGTGACGATGGATGCCGGCGCTCATTGGGCGGCAAAAAATCCAAAAAGTTGTCAATTAATGCGGTGGCCGTTCGTCGCTTAGAAAAGATTGAACTGAGGTTATGAGAACGAAAACCATTTCGGATTATCCACTTCTGATCGGTGAACTGTTGCGCCGTTCGGAATTACGAAAAGCACGGCGCCAACGCTGGTCAGCCTTCTTTAAGGGCAATCGATTGGCGCAAAAAGCCTAAACGTCGCGGGCGAGGACGGTATTACGATGAGAACTGCAAAACTGCCTAGGGAACAGAATCCCTACTTTCTAACCGGACGCGGGAAAAAGAAATCGTGGTTTTTCCAGCTTTGGAACCTGGGCAGAAAGGGCTGCTAAAGAGTGTCGCGGAGCATCTTATCGGGGCAAAAGGGATCAAAAACGGCAAATCGACGTTGACCAAGACGGGCAGGGGATTGCCGGCTTAAGAGTTGACCTCTCTTCGACGGCGACCAGAATCTCAGTCCACCTCGATTTGCGGCAGGAAATCACGGCCCCGCTTAACCATAAAGGCCCACATGGCCTGGCCGGGCGCGGATAGAATCCGCTCAGCCCGTTGAACGGCAAACCATTGCCGCATAATCGGAAGCCCGTCCATTTTAAGCATTCTTAGTCTGCCACTTGCGACCTCGGCTTCAATCGTATGTGCTGAGATAATCGAAATGCCTAAACCGGCCATGACAGCCTGTTTGATCGTTTCGTTTGAACCGATCTCAATTCGAATTTTTGGGGACCGGAGGGCCAAAGCGCTGAAGAAAGAGTCAAAAAGGGCTCGGGTTCCTGACCCTTCCTCACGGATGATGAATTCCTGCTTAATCAACTCACTCTTGGTGATCCTGGTCTTGCGAGCCAGGGGATGTTCTGGTGAGGCGATTAGCACATGCGGGTGAGGGCCTATTGGTTCGCTTTTTACAGGGAAGCTTTGCGGTGGTCGCCCCATCAAAGCGATATCGATTTCGTAATCGTGGAGCATGGCGACAACGTCTCTGCGATTCTCAACTGAAAGCTTAAGGTCGACTTTAGGATGCTGCTTCATGAAGGCAGCGATGAGTCGCGGGGCAAAGTACTTCGCCGTCGATACGGCTCCAATCCGGATCCGGCCACCAAGCATTCCGCTTGTGCCTTGAACCGACTCAACCAAGTCCCAAATTATATTTGAAATTCGTGAGGCAGCCTCAACCACTTCGTTGCCGGCTTCGGTGAGACGCAGGCGGCCATTTGAACGTTCGAACACCTGGAAGCCCAAGTCCTCCTCGAGCAGTTTTACCCGGGAAGTCAGGGCCGCCGGCGTCACGCCAAGAACCTGCGCGGCTTTGACCATGGTGCCGCATCTACCTACCTCACGAACCGCTTCCAGTTGCCGCAGCGAGATGTTGGGCAAATCTGACATGATTAAATTATATTAAGCGACATATAAAATGCGTTCAATTTGCGTTATTGGTTGATAAGCAAGAGCGAATCGGCGGGCGGCACTACGACGGACGCAATGTGACAACTAATCTGCCGGCTTCCAACCGGGCTGCGCTTGCGAGTTCCGCTTGTTTTGGCTCGACCGAGCCGATCCAGCGAACTATCTGTTATGACATCAATCCAAAGTATCGTCGGAACGCTCGCCACTATTTGGACGACACGGACTGATCCGGTCATAGCAAGAAAGGCGTCCGGATGTCACAGAAACACCCTATTATCTCGGTAACCGGTTCTTCGGGAGCCGGTACCACATCGATCAGAAAGACTTTCGAGCAGATTTTTCGGCGTGAAAAAATAAACGCTGCTTTTATTGAAGGCGACTCATTCCATCGCTATGACAGGAAAGGAATCCAGTTAGTGATGCAGGAAGAAGCAGCGAAAGGTAATAATCATTTTAGCCATTTCGGCCCGGCAGCTAACCTGCTCGAAGAATTAGAGGCTACTTTCAAGACCTACGGAGAAACGGGGCGAGCACGTTCTCGGCACTATGTGCACGATGCCTCAGAGGCTGCTCTGTACGGGGGATCCCCTGGTACGTTTACTCCGTGGGAGGATCTAACCGAAGGTACCGATCTGCTATTTTACGAGGGACTGCATGGCGCCCTAGTAACAGAAACACGGGATATTGCAAAGCATGTCGATTTTAAACTCG
Source organism: Verrucomicrobiota bacterium (assembly GCA_019237325.1). GTDB lineage: Bacteria > Verrucomicrobiota > Verrucomicrobiia > Chthoniobacterales > JAFAMB01 > JAFAVN01. Next base: position 6,462 of record JAFAHI010000407.1, read on the forward strand.
GCGTTGTGCCGGTGATCAATCTGGAGTGGATACAAAAGATTGATCGAGATCGCTCCGCCCGAGGACATACTTCACAGGCAATAACCGAGACGATCCTTCGCCGGATGCCGGACTA
>JAFAHI010000511.1 GCA_019237325.1 Verrucomicrobiota bacterium
GGTTGAACTAACTTTTGAAAGCCATCGCCTATGGACTGCTCGGCGGGATCAATGGGCTCTTTGGGCATTCTCTGGTCAAGTTTAGCCTGCATCCTCCTGAAATGCATCAGTCATTTAGGAGGATGCAGGCATTGGTACGTGAGAGGTGAGAAGTGATTGGTGAGAAGTGAGAGGTAAGGCTCGCGCACCAGCCGGACGGCAACAGCTCGGTACCGTCTCATGAGTCTCATCGGTCACATAGGTCCCACGCGTCGCATGCTCCCGAGCGATGGCCTTACCCGAGCGTCCCATCACCCTTCGGCGACTACCTCTCACATCTCACCAATCACTTCTCACTTCTCACACGGGCGGCTCAGCCGCCCGGCGTGTCTGGCAAATGACGTATGATTTGCCAGACACCCAGGCTGTGCCATTTTTCACCTCTCTTATGAGCCAAAAGAAGGCCACTTCAGATCGAATGGAAAAGATAGTCAGCTTGTGCAAGCGGCGAGGCTTTGTTTTTCAATCGAGCGAAATTTACGGTGGATTAAACGGCTGCTGGGATTACGGCCCGCTCGGAGTCGAGTTAAGAAGGAATCTAAAGGACTTTTGGTGGCGGCGGATGGTCCGGGAAAGAGACGATATCGTCGGCCTAGATGGATCGATCCTGATGAACCGCCAGGTGTGGGTCGCCAGTGGCCATGAAAGCACCTTCAGCGACCCCATGGTGGACTGCCGTAACTGCAAGTCTCGGCTTAGAGCAGATCAATTGCCGGAGAAGGACGGTAAAAAACAGTGTCCGGTCTGCGGCAGCCTCGATCTGACTGAGCCTAGGGCGTTTAACCTGATGTTTAAGACTTTCGTGGGAGCCACGGAGGATGAGTCTGCTGTCACTTATCTGCGACCTGAAACTGCTCAATCCATTTTCGTGCAATTTCGAAATGTGCTCGAGGTTTCCCGCAAGAAACTCCCATTCGGTATCGCCCAAATTGGCAAGGCGTTTCGGAACGAAATTAACCCGCGCAATTTCATCTTTAGATCGCGCGAGTTTGAGCAAATGGAACTCGAGTATTTTTGCTTTCCAAATCAAGGATTCGAGTTGCTGGAATACTGGTTGAAGGAGCGCCTGCGGTTCTATGCCGACATCGGCTTGTCCAAGGACAAACTACACGTTCATGAGATTCCGCCAGACGAGCGAGCCCATTATTCAAAGGGCACCTATGATATCGAGTTCGAATTTCCATTCGGTGTGCAGGAACTCGAAGGTGTCGCTTATCGAACCGAGTACGACCTAGCGCAACACCAGAAGACGAGCGGTAGGCCGTTAGAGTATTTCGACGAAGAAACCAAAACCCACTTTATTCCGCATGTGGTAGAGCCAAGCGCCGGAGTCGACCGCACGCTCTTAGCGTTGCTTTGCGCAGCCTATGACGAGGAGACAGTTACGGACGAGAAAGGCAACTCTGAGACTCGGACCGTCCTGCGGCTCCATCCCCGCATGGCGCCGATCAAGTGCGGTGTATTTCCGTTGCTGAAGAACAACGAAGAGTTGGTAAAGAAGGCGAAAGAGATTGTAGAGATGTTGCGCGGCGAAATGTCGGTTTTCTACGACGAGACGGGTGCAATTGGCCGCCGTTACCGCCGGCAAGATGAGGCCGGAACGCCTTTCGGGATCACCGTTGATTTCGACACCATTGGAGAAAACGGTCCCGCGAACCGGGATACCGTCACGGTCCGCTATCGCGACTCGATGGAGCAAAAGCGATTGACAATCGCGGATATACCCGCGTTTTTGCGCGAGCAGATCGCTTAAGAAAGTAAGCAGTAAGCAGTAAGCAGTAAGCAGTAAGCAGTAAGCAGTAAGCAGTAAGCAGTAAGCGGTAAGCAGTAAGCAGCGCCAGGCAAACAGGTCGCAGAAAGATGAAGCGCTTGCTGATTTCTGAACACTGCTTACCGCTTACTACTTACTGCTTACTTCCGCGGCCACCCTCTTCCGGCCGCCAATCACCCCACTGGCGTCCGCCGTGCGAAATGTTATCTTGGCCGAGCCGACTATGTCGTACTCTTTGGATGATAACGTAGCGGACAGTTCGGTGTCGCTATTGCGGTGGCTATTGCCGGCAGCGGCGCTTTCCCTGGTCCTACACGGTGCACTTTTCTTCGGCTTTAGCAGAAAGATTCTGCACAGTTTCGAAACCCCGAATACTCCACGGCTGGTGCCAAGGGCCTTCAGCGTTAATCGAGTGCAAGTCGATGAGAAATTGCTGGAGCCTCAGGGTCAGCAAAGTAAAACGCTCACAAACGACGGCGCTGCCGGTGGAAGTGCGAAGGGAGTTACTCAGTTTGACGGGTCTTTCGAGCAGGACATGAAAGAGATTCGCGCGGCGCCCCAAGTCAGCACACCTCAAGCTCCGGACTTCAAAGAAAAACCGACTGTTGATACGCAAGCGGCGCGGAATGCCGCAACGAAAGCCGAAGCAGAGAGCGCCTTGGTTATGGACAAGGAGCTCAGCGATACCAGGCAAAAGTTGATCAATGAAAAGCCGGGTGTCACCGGTCCAAGGCCTAAGATAGCGAGTGGCAACAAGAAAAACCTTGGGAGGGCTGCTAACGATGAATCGGGCGACGGCAATGTCTCAGGCGAGTCGGGTATTCCATCAGGGTTCAGCAACCTGGATGAACTTTTGTCCGGATCAGGCCGGGTCGGTAGCGGGACCGCTCCAATCTTGATGCCAACGGATCTGCTCTTCGACTATGACTCGGCTAATCTTAGAGAGGGCGCCACAGCTAGCCTGCAAAAACTCGGCAAGCTCATTCAAAGGAACCCACAGGCGGTATTCAAAGTGGAAGGACATACTGATTCCTTCGGCAGTGACGAATACAACATGGAATTGAGCGAACGACGCGCTGAGACGGTAAAGGATTGGCTAGTGCAGAACATGGGCATTGACGCTAGGCGGATTCAAACCCAAGGATACGGGAAGACTCGCCTGTTAGTACCGGGCGATCGCTCAGTCGAAGAACAGCAACTAAACCGCCGCGTCGAAATCGTCATCCGCAAGGGATAGCCTGAATCGCTTGCCGAGGCGCATGCCTCGGCAAGCGATTCAGGCTGTGGGCAGTTTGATTTTCGGCGGCTCGACTTCATATTCTCTGGTGAATCCAGGAGTCGAGGTTAGGTACAAGATAGGTAATGAGCGCTTGGTTAAGGTTACCCAAAAGGCGGCTGCCAAGTTAGCACAGCTTCTGGAACGTCAGGGTCGACCTACGGGAGCGCTCAGGGTAGCGGTGATCGGAGGGGGCTGTTCAGGGTTACAATATAAAATGGACCTCGTCGACGGCCCGATGAATCGTGACATT
>JAFAHI010000577.1 GCA_019237325.1 Verrucomicrobiota bacterium
CTGGGAGTCACATTCTTTGGTCTGATTTTTACGCCGATTTTTTTCTCATTGATCTGCAGGACGTGTGGCCGCAAACCGAAACGAGAACGAGAGAACTTCTCCGTACGGAAGGCAACGGCGGAAGAGCCGGTGCATTGAATAGGAGAATGAAGATGCTTAGCGAGCGCATGACCCAAATTCAATCGCCGGCTGAGCAAATCCGCTTCGACCTGGCAGTTGGTTATGCTGCCGCATGGATTCGAACCATGACAAAGTGATCCAGAGTCATGCAGTTGAGAACGCAAAAGATGTGCGCGAAAGAGGAGAATGTGCGAGATCAAAGACGAATTTGTTGAGCAACAAAATGGCAACAAAAAGAGCAGCTGGCGGTAAGGCACTATCTATCAGTTACTTACAGAGATAGATCCGCGCCCTCTCAAGGCCGGTGCACGGGTTCGAGTCCCGTACGCGCTGCCAGACTTCGCCCCGTCGTCTGAACTCCGGGAGGCTACGTCTGGCAATCCAGACTTTGCAGAATCTGCGACTATCCAACTTCGATAAGGGGCGAAGTCGGACCTGTACCGAGAGTTGATCTAGCTTATGATGGAGCCTCTGACTCGTGGGATTGAACGAACTATGAACAGACAACCTGTCCTAAAAGGTCAGCTCCTCGAACTTAGGCCACTTCGACCGGAGGATTTCGATGATCTTTACGCGGTGGCTTCAGATCCGTTGATTTGGGAGCAGCACCCGCACAATACTCGCTATCAGGAAGAGGTTTTCAGGAAGTTCTTTCAGGATGCGCTGGCTTCGGGCGGCGCATTGATTGCGATCGATTCGGAAACCGGTCGGGTTATTGGATCGTCGCGCTACGACGGGTATAACCAGGAAAAAAATCAGGTCGAGATCGGCTGGACGTTTCTGGCGAGGTCACATTGGGGCGGCGTCTATAACAAAGAAATGAAACGGCTGATGCTCGAACATGCTTTCAAATTTGTGGACAACGTCGTGTTCGTTATCGGTGTCCAAAATTTTCGTTCGCAGAAGGCCGTCGAAAAACTCGGCGCCGTGCGGGTTGGAACCACTGTCGATGGGGGCGGGGCGGATTGTGTTGTTTATCGGCTCGCGAAAGTAACGCCCGATTTCGCTGCGTCGTCCTAGACTCCCGACTTCGCCGCATCGTCTAGACTCCCGACTTCGCCCTGTCGCTTAGGCTCCCGGAGGCTACGTCGTGCAAGCCGTTCCGCGATCGCGGGGCGGAGAACGGAACGCAGGCGGATCCATTTATTTAACTCTCTACCTCCGGAAGGGAATTAGAGCCCGCACTCGCGCGTCGCGCAGATAAAGGCCGCCCCAGAGTAGGGTGGCGAAGTAAACCGGCACGAGCACGTGAGAGAACAATGGATCGCCAGCCCGCACGTGCGTGGCCACCGCGCCGCCCAGGTAGCCGGTTAATAGGATCCCACCGAGTACCGCGGTGTTCGGAATCAGGTAAAGGATCACACAAATCAGCACCACGACTCCTAGCGGCTGAAGCATGCCCTCGGGATATCCCATCTGCGTTGTCGTTTTTACCACAAAGTCCGGCTTCATCACATCCATGATGCCGCCCATGATCAAGAGAAGTGCGAGCAATATACTGATGACACGGCCTGTCCATACTTGCGCCTTGGAAACAGGTCTTATCTCGTTGGCTGAATGTTCAATGCTATTTTCTGCGTTCATATTTAGTCGTTGTTGGATTTTCAGTCCTACAACGAAGGAGCGGGGTAATTCAGGACAACGGACTGCGGAAAAAAGGTAAAAAGCGCCTGCAGGCGACTATCGAAAGAAGTCTGCAAGAAACGGCCGACAAAGCACCGGATCGGGCAGCGATTCTGTAAATCGATCAAGCGCAGGGGCGTTGGGGGACATCCACAGAGCTTACACCGCAATCGCTTTGTAGGTTACTCCCATGCCGCCACGCCCGAGCTGAAGCGGTGTTCCGTTTTCATTCTTGAGCCCTGATAGTGTTCAAACGGTACAGTCGTTACTGCTTAATCAGCGAAAGATCCAACGGAATGAATTCACCCGCCGACCGGACCGGCCGAGTTTGCTTTTGCGCGATGGTGAAAGGGAGCATTGCGGCTGAGGCATACGTCATCGTGTCCATAACGTGTTTCCTCCTTCCGAACCACTAGGTTAACTCAGGAATCGCTTTCCTTCAAATTTTCAGGTGAAATTTGGAGCGCCGTCGGGAACCACAGTTCTGCATTTGCAGGGAGGTAAAGCCCATCGGATCGAGACTTACGTCTCGGATATTCGGAGGCTAAACGGGTATTTCATTTGGGGAAGTTATGATGAGGAGGCTTAGTCTCGCCCGTCTGCTTTCAGCGATTCCGCTTCTGCTTTGGTTAACAGCCGTCGGACTTATCCCAACGTCCCAATCGGCCTAACCATAGCCGAACTAGTAGACCGTGGAAAGACTATGGTCCGAGAACGTCAACCACCTAAGCTGCCAGTGCCGGACTTACGATCAACAATGCCACACAACCGTCGGGTGAATTCAAATCGCGGTGATGAGTACCGGCCTCTGCCCGAAGAAAATCTCCCGGGCCCAGCATTCGCCCTTCGGTCATCAGATGGCCAGACAAGATGTAGAGTTGTTCGGTTGCGGAATGATCGTGCTCCGGAATCGTGGCTCCGGACTCAAGCGAAACCAGCATGATTTGATGGTCGGGGCCTGGACCGCTCGAAAGGAGCTTAGTGCGAAAACCGGGAACAGGAGTGTCTTCCCAGCCCTCTGGATCGGCCAGTTTGAATGCAAAACCGCGTGGTGTAGCCGCCTCGTTCTTTTCAGCGCGACATTGAGGAGTGTTTACAATCTCGGCGAAGATTCGGGCGCGCAGATCCGAGCTGGGTTCCACTAGCGGACTCGACGCAGCGGCCAAGGCCGCGGTCGCATCCATAAAAGCCGCGACGTCTTCCCGTACCGCGGCATCATGGATCATCAACGCCTCCAACTGACTGACTTCCGCGGGACTTAAGGTTCCGAGTCCATAATCAAGGGCCAGCTCTTCCAATCTCTTCCTTGTCATAATTGTTCCTCCAGGATCTCCCGCATAGCACGCATGCCCCTACGGATACGTGCTTTAATAGTTCCGAGTGGCTGCCCCAGTTTGGTCGCGATCTCGCTTTGAGAGAGGCCGCAAAAAAAGGCGAGCTCAATAGCCAGTCGCGGATCGGCAGGCAAAGATAGAAGAGCTTCCCGCAAAAGTGTACCAGTTTCGCCGGTAACTGTGACACTAGGTTTCTCGCCTCCATACGTCGAGAAATCAATCACGGTTTCCTTTGCGATTCTCGCAATCGCTTCGCTGTTTCGACGCAAAAAACGCAAACGATCAATGGCTTTGTTTCGAGTAATCACGACAGCCCAACTCAATGGCCTGCCAAAGGCCGAATTGTATAGCGGAGCTTTCTCCCAGATGAGAAGCGCTGAATCTTGCAAGATGTCCTCGGCCTCATGCACGTCGTTTACGATTCTCATCGCGACAGAAAATAGGAGCGTCGAGCAGCGATCGTAAAAATTGGTAAACGCAACGGTATCTCCGGCAGCCATGCGCCTCAGCAGCTCCGTATCCGATGGCTCGTTAGTTTCCTCTTCGGACTGTAGCCTAACATTCATGGATCTTCCCAAGCGGCTCGCTCGCTCAAAGTCACGGATGCTGGACGCATAAGCTTCTGTACCGATCAAACAAGGGACGAAGCTGTTTAAAGTGGACGGATCGACGCATGGGGGTCGAAATACGCCGCCTCCCCTAAGGCACGCCCGACGCGGGGTCAAACAAATTGTGCGTCCGGGTTGAGGTTTTGCTCGGTAACCCTCAGAATTGTAAGCGATCGAATTGCGAACACTCATAGAGCTTGAGGGAGCGAGGCGCGCTCCACGATCAGAACCTAGCAGTGAGCGTCACGCGTACACTGCGGGATTCCGCCGGATGAAGCTCGATGTCGTTATAACCGCCATCATCCGGCCCAGGGGGTTCGAATTTTAGCCTGGAGGCGTAGTAAT
>JAFAHI010000674.1 GCA_019237325.1 Verrucomicrobiota bacterium
AGGAGCCGACCAGTACCAGACCCGGACCGGAACCAATTACACTTGGATCCAGGATGGCTCCTGGGAGCTCGCCCAACCTGCTTCTGACAAATGGAGCTGCCGTCCGGCAAAGAAACCTCTTCCCAGCGTTCTCAGCGCGGAGGAGTCCGGCCGACAGCACGACCAGATCGGCGTCAGTAACGGTGTCTACGACAATGGGGGTGTTGTGTTCGGATTGAAGCAGAAGTGAGGCCACCTCGTCTGGCCCGCCTTCTCTCAGCATTTTTATGGGTATGGACAGCACCTGACTCGCTTTCCAGGCGCCTTTTGACTTTTCCTCAACCCACTCTGACAACCGATAATGAGAGAAACCAAACGTGGGATCTTTTGAGAAGTCCGTTTCCGTCACCGGCAGGTAGCGGCGCTTGGAGTGGTCATAAACAAAGTGGCAACCGTCTAGCACGATCCTGCCGCCCTCCGGGTAGGCCGGCACTATCAGATGTCCATCGGGAGGCTGTGGCAACAAGTCGGCGATGGGCCTCAGCTCGGCTGGATAGTGACCGCGCAAGGTTGAATCGCTTCTGCTGATCGGGGAGAACCGAATCTGATTTTTTTGGGCAGCCGAACGCAGGATGGCCACCACCGAAGCGGTTAATTTGACCGCGGTTACCTCATCTAAGGCCCGTGAATTCGTGAGCAAGTAGAGTATGCGCGACTGTTCTCGCAACGTGCGGTCAACCAGATCGGGTTCCCACGTCGTGAGAATCTCAATGTTCTGCATCGTCTGGACGCCCGTAGGATCATCGTCGAGTACCAGCAATCGACTGGCTGGGTCTTCCAGACCGCGGCGAATCTCTAAGAGCAGCGAGGTTACGCCGGGCTCCGGCGGAAGCGTTATGTCGCGATCAAATGCAGGCAGAGGCATAGGGAGGATAATAGCAAATCGCAGGTAAGCTGGTAGAGCAAGGGCGGGACAGCCTCCTAGTAAGCAGCAAGCGGTAAGCAGTAAGCAGTGAGCAGTAAGCAGTAAGCAGTAAGCAGTACGCGGTACTCCGGTAAGCCAATAAGCCGGAAATGGGCGTCCACGATCATGACGATCACTTCTTACCGCTTACTTCTTACTGCTCACTGCTCACTGCTTACCGCTTACCCGCAGTTTCTGCGCCGGCGGCTGATATCCGGCTGGATCCCAAAAAGCCGCGCCGAATCCGATCGTAATCAGAGCCGCCTGAATGTTCGGCCAATGGATTGGCAAACGATCCATCTCGCCCGGCGCGATCTGTAGCTTGGCAGCGGGGGCTCCGTTGTCATCGCGAAGGTAACGTACTCGGAACACTTTGAATCCGTGGTGGCGAACCGTCTCCTCCGCCTGTTCTACCATAGAAAGGACTCCTCGATCGATTGGTATGCCGTGCTGGACCCGAGAACTGAGGCAGGGTTGTGCCGGTTGATCCGCCGTTGGCAGGTTGCGTTGTCGCGAAAGGAATCGGATCTCGGATTTGGTCAGTCCAGCTGTACGGAGTGGGGCCAACACCTGAAACTCAGCCGCCGCCTTCGCTCCGGGGCGAAACTCAAGGGCGTCATCGGCATTTTCTCCGTAGGCGAGCGCCGCGAAATGCTGAGCTTGAGCTAGGTCTGCCATTCGTTGGAACAGCTCGGCTTTGCAGAAGTAACAGCGATTTACCGGGTTCGCCGTGTAGTCCGGTTGGTCGAGTTCCGTCGTGTTGAGGATTTGCAGGCGAGCACCTAAGGAATGGGCGACGTCGATAGCCGTTTTCAGGGCCTTGCGAGGCAATGACGGGCTATCCGCGATGACTGCCAAAGCTTGGAAGCCCAGGATTTCAACGGCTTCCGCCAGCAGGTAAGTACTGTCAACGCCGCCGGAATAGGCGATCAAGAGAGGTGAATGGGTTCGAAGCGTCTCCCGTAGCCGCTCGACTTTCTCCTTAGTGGTGGACATCCTGAATCAAAAATAGCCTGGATTTCCGGGGACGCGAGGGATTGGTAGGTCGGGGGAAGAACGGTAGGGACGAGCTGGAGCTCGTCCCTACCGCTACAGCAACAATCGCTGAAACAATTGATCAAGCGGGAGTTGCAAGCCGATAAAAAACTCGCCGAAGTCGGCAAAACGAGCGCTCACCTCGTCAAAACGCATTTCGTAGACGATCGACTTCACTTCAAAGATATCGTGAGCAAGCAGAGTAACTCCCCATTCCCAATCATCTAGGCCCGTTGCACCGGTAATAAGCTGGCGGACGCGGCCGGCGTATTGGCGGCCGACCCGGGCGTGTCCTGACATGAGTTGTTTCCGTTCTTCGAAGGAAAGGCGATACCAATTTTCTCGTTCGCCGCGGCGCTTGCTCATGGGATAAAAGCAGAACACCGGCCAATCGGCCACGTTCGGGTAAAGACGGTCTCGCAAATACTTGTCCATGCGAGCGCGAAACTCTTGCATTAGCTGTTCGATTTCTTCCGCCGATTTTTCTATGGCGAGGTCCGCTTTATACTCGTCCTCAGTAGTGGTGTATTCGCTGCGCTCTGTCAGCGAATAGAAGCTGAATACGGGGGACAAAACGTCATCGCCAAGGGAGAGCGAAAGTTTCTTTTCGACGGCGTTCGCGTAATGCAGATCCGGGGTGAGCAACATGAATCCGAGGTCTGCTTTGGGAGAAACAACACTGAAGGTTAAAAGCTGAGTTTCTTCGGTGGCTCGAATCTGCTGAACCAGGCCAGAGATCGCGGTTTTGGCCTCGATCTGTTCCTCCTTGCTCAGTAAGCGCCAGGAAGCGTAGTCGATGCGATAAAACAGATGGAGCACATGCCAACCCTCTTTGGGGCGGAGCGTAGTCGGTGTCATTCGTTTTTGGTGTGGCTTAGACCGTCCGATTGAAAAGCAGCCCCGTCAACGCCGGGAACGGAGGAGTGCAAGCCTTCAGAGTTGCCCCTGGCCAACAATCTGACGCCCTGGAGATAGGATGTTGGTTGACCACCGAAACTAGCTCCGTAGGAGCGAAATATTTATAGCTTCGACGTAGAAAAAATGGAGCCAGCTCCGTAGGAGCGACATCTGATCGATGCTGGCGGCAACATTGGTGATCTCATTCGCAGATTGAAAACCGCCGGTCTGCAGCTCGCTATGATATGCCGCTCCTACGGAGCTCGGCGCCGTTTTGAATTACCGGTACTATAAATATTTAGCTCCTACGGAGCAGAATAAGTCTTTAGCTCCTGCGGAGTACGATCTCGGGCACTTCCAACCGTCGAAAAACGTTTGCTCCTTGGCCAAGTAGGGCGAGATTTTCACAATTGGCAGGCCCTTTGAGTTCTTCTTGCAGTGTTAGAGGCAATCGTTACATTGCGGACTTCGGAAACGGACGGGACTGCCCGAGGGCCCTTTCTAGTTTAACCGGAAAGAGAGACGGTTTGGTTTATGGCTGACGTTGCGAACAAATATCCACAGAACGTGGTAGGGAAATTTTACGTAGATGATCAATGTATAGATTGTGATCTCTGCCGTGAGACTGCACCCGCGAATTTCACGCGGGATGACGATGGCGGCCATTCCTACGTCTTCAAGCAGCCGGAAAATGCCGAGGAAGAAGGTCTTTGTAAAGAGGCCATGGAGGGATGCCCGGTGGAGGCTATCGGAAGTGACGGAACGTAGCTGGTAAGCTAAGTGCCCTGTCCCATAAATAGCATGGCTTTCGTTGCGATCAAAATGGGCCGTCGGCAAGGCGCGAGGAGGGCGCATATCTGAATCGGATACGTAACCGACGAGCAACGCGGCAGTCGGCTCATTTTCATCGCAACCCTCCGGGCCGTCGGTCAGTTGGCTGTTTTTCCGCGTTGCTCACTCCTCACGTATCAATTCAGATATGCTCGTCGTTCGCGCCTTGAAAAACAGCCAACTGACCGACGGCGAAAGCCATGCTATTTATGGGACAGGACACTAAATTCCATTGAAGAGAACACTGCGCGAACAAGTTCTGGCGGAATGGAGGGGAGTTTCGGAACCGGCGTCCTCACCGGAGCGGACAGTTAGCGTAAAGGAATTAATCGCGCAGCTTGCGCCGAAGCTTGGTCTCCAGAATCGCTTACGCGAAGAGGAGATGTTGGCGGCCTGGAATGAAATCGTCGGTGAATTTTTTGCCCAGCACTCACGTCCAGCTCGCTTGGTCAATGGCGTGCTGCATGTGCTGGTGTTGCAACCGACCGTTCTCTACGAGCTCGATCGCCGATGGAAGGGGATGATCCTGGAAAAGATCCGCGTCCGGTTTGGTTCCAGGCTTGTCAGAGAGATCCGATTTTCGGTCGGCTAAGCCTGCAGTGCTCCCAAAGGCGCATGCCTTTGGGAGCACTGCAGGCTATATAGCATTCCTAGAAAGCCAAAGCGCTCGGAAAAGCAATTCTTCCAATCCAGGATTTGCTTTTCCGAGCGCTTTGGCTTTCTAGGAATGCTAAGTGATCCGAAATATCATTCTCGATTGGTCTGGAACGGTCGTTGATGACCTTGGCGCGGTTGTCCAAGCCACTAACGACGTTTTCCGCGAGTTTGGTCGAGCCGAAATTTCCAGAGAGGCCTTTCGGGCCGAATTCGCTCTACCGCTATCTCGCTTTTACGAACGATTCCTCCCGGGCGTACCGATGGAACGAATTGAGGACGTCTATCACCGGCAGTTCCAAGTCCGGCGGGGCGAAGTGGGTCTGCTTCCAGGGGTAAGCGAGTTCTTGGAATTTTGTCGTCGCTCGAATCGCGCTGTCTACGGTCTTAGCACGATGTACGGGCACCATTTTAATGAGCAAGCCCGCCGGCTCAATGTTCAAGACTATTTTCTCCGGGTGTACGTCGAGGTCATTGATAAGGCCACCGAGATAAAGCGGGTTTTGGCCGAGAATCATCTGGTACCCCAAGAAACTGCCTTTGTTGGTGATATGGCGCACGATATTGAGGCCGCCAAGAAGAGCGGTGTTCTCTCAGTTGGGATTCTGACGGGGTTCGATACGGTGGATAAACTGGCGCCTGCGGGAGCAGCTTTAGTGATCCGAGGTTTTGGGGAACTGGAGCAACTGCTAGGAACTCCTAGGCATGAGCAGGATGAAGTGTACGGAATCTCGGATCAAAAGGTTTCTGCACACGTTGGCGTTTCGGAAGAAGAGCGAGCGAAAGAGCAGACATTGACGATCACGCTTCGGTTCCAAACCTTTGGGCGGTTCCAAGACCTTAATGACGATTTGTCGAAAGCGGTCGATTACGCAGCAGTTGCCTCCGAGATGTCGCGTTTTGTCAGTGAAAGCAAATACTCTCTGATTGAGACCCTGGTTTCGCGCCTCGCAGACCACCTGGTCAGGAAGTTCCCGCTTGCGTATCTGGAAGTCGAATTAAAGAAGTTTGTGCTGCCGGATACAAATCACGTCAGCGTTCGGGCGGTCCGCAGGGCGTGATTGCTGATAAGTGAAAGTGAAAGGTGATAGGTGAAAAGTGATTGGTGGTTGGTGGGGCGAGGCTCCCGAAAAACCCAACGGGATAGCGAAGCATCTCGTACTCACCTGATAGGCTGCGCTGCTAGGCCGAAACGCTGCCGAGCCGTCGGGGTGGCGTGTAGCTGGTTTAGGACTCTTCTGTAGATTTCCGATGTCGGGCTGCCTTTCAGTTTGGGTCGTACCTGCGACAGTTCAGCTCTGTAACAGACCACGGCTCGGCGAGCGTCGTGGCGTAGGAACGCCTGCAGTTGATCAACGTCGGCGGCTTCGCGTTCACGTCGAGTTCTTCGGGAGCCTCGCCCCACTAAAATTGGGCTAGCCTAAAGCCTTTTTAGCGCTTCGCGCGTTCAGAACCCAAATCAATCAACTTCAACGCACCCGAGAAATCTCCATTCTGAAAAGGGGACAAATACAGTGGGACGTTCAGAAGTTCCTCGAGAATGCTTGGATTCGTTTGGGTCGCCAAGGTGGGCTCCGGGTCGACCTCGTTCAAGATCAACAGAGCCAGGCGAAGACCGGCATTCGTAATCGATTCTGCGCTGAGCAGGACGTGGTTGATAACTCCCAATCGGTTTGGAGCCACAAGAATAACCGCGAGATTTAGATCAACCGCGAGGTCTCGGAAATTGTAATCGCGGAGGATCGGGACAAGCAGGCCGCCTGCTCCCTCGACCAGTACCAGGTGGTAACTCGCCGCAAGCGCATGGTAAGCCTTTTGAACCGCGGTGATATCGATCGGCCGATTTTCGAGCATCGAGGCAACGTATGGCGCCAATGGCGGCCGGAGCCAGACCGGGTTTAGTAGGTGATGAGGGACGGCATTGTTACCGGCGGCAGCGATCAGTTCGACATCGCAAGTGTCGCCCGTGCAAAACGGCTTCATTCCGCTGCACTTAATGCCGGCAGCGCGCGCAGCCCGAATCAGTCCGCAACCGCAGAAGGTTTTACCTATGCCAGTGTCGGTGCCGGTAATGAGGAAGTTCATAGCCTGGATTGCCCGCAAATCGATAGACCGATTTGCGGGCAATCCAGGCTACCGCAGCGCCTTCTCGATCTCTGCCTGGATATCGTCTCCCAAACTCCGCAGTTTGTCCGCATCCGGTCCCTCGAGCAGCAAGCGCGCTTTGGGTTCGGTGCCGGAATAGCGCAGAACAACGCGGCCTTTTCCTGCCAGCGCAGCCTCTGCTGCCTTAAGCTGGGCCTGCAGGGCTGGAAATTGTTCAAAGGGAAGTTTTCTGTCGACGGGGATGTTGCGAAGTTGCTGCGGGAATTTTGTCAGAATCTTCCTGAGCTCACTCAAAGGTTGGTTGGTCTCTGTGGCGATAGCGAGGATCTGGAGCGCGCTGATGAGACCATCGCCAGTGGTCGTAAAATCCCGGAAGATAATGTGGCCGCTCTGTTCGCCACCTAAGTTCAGGTCGTATTGTCGCATCATCTCTACCACGTGGCGATCTCCCACTTTGCTTCGTAGCAGAGTAGCTCCCATCTCATTAAGCACCGCATCCAACCCGAAATTGCTCATAATGGTCGCCACGACGGTCTTAGAGCGAAGGTCTCCCCGAGAGATTAGAGATTTGGCCGCGATCGCGAGAATATCGTCTCCGTCGAGGGTGACACCGGTTTCATCAGCAAGCAGAATCCGATCGGCATCACCGTCGTGGGCGAGCCCGATATTTGCCCCCGACTTTAGAACCAGGTCCCGTAGAACTTCGGGATGGGTACTTCCGCAGGTTTCGTTGATATTTATTCCGTTGGGCTCAGCCGAATGAACCTCAAGGGTGATGCCCAGGCGCTCAAGGGCAAGCGGTGTCGCTTGATAGGCGGCCCCGTTGGCCATATCCAAGACGATCTTACTCCCTTTAAAAGACAAGCCTTTTGGAACGGTGGACAAAGCGAAATCCACATATTGTTCTACCGCTTCTTTGAGGGGGAGAATGCGGCCAACCGACTCTGAGCTGAAGGAGTGCGGACTTAGGAAACGCTTCTCAATGGCTTCTTCTAAAACGTCATCAAGCTTGTACCCATCGGGTCCGAAGAACTTGATTCCATTATCTCGGAAGGGGTTATGTGAGGCGGATAATACAACGCCAAAAGCCGCTTGGTGATAGGCGGTAAGATAAGCGACTGCGGGGGTAGGAATTGGTCCGGCGAGGAGGACATCAAGCCCCTCCGAGGCGAGTCCAGACGCAAGAGCCGCTTCCAAGAAATCTCCTGAGGCGCGGGTATCCCGACCCAGAATGACCTTTTGTCCGGAACGATTTTGCGCCGACGATAGGACCGTCGCGGCCGCTTGGGCGAGCCGGACGACCGAGGAAGCAATTAATGGCTCTTGGTTAGCGATCCCTCGAATGCCGTCGGTACCGAATAGCTTTTGTGACACTTGGGAGATAGGAAATAGCAAATGGGGGAGGAGTTCAAGGCGTTGGTAGGGCGAGGCTCCCGAA
>JAFAHI010000093.1 GCA_019237325.1 Verrucomicrobiota bacterium
TCTCGATGGCTTGGAAGGCTCCGGCGCTGACTGGCTGGAACGTTTCAAGCCCTACATCGAAGATGGTAAAACCATCGTAGTCGCGCCGCACCGCGTGTTCGGGCCAGAGACCAACGACCTGGTTCTACAGCTCCGCAAACGCAAGATCTGCAAGATTATTCTGGGTGGAATGCTCGCTAATATGTGTGTCGAATCTCATTTGCGCGAATTGCTCGAGCAAGGTTTCGAAGTGGCTGTCGTCAAAGATGCAACCGCCGCGCCAAAGCATCCCGAATGGGGATACGGTTATACGGCAGCGCTCATTAATTACTCTTTTCTCGCCCACGCGGTATTAACAACGGACGAAGCCGTCAAGGCGATGGTAAATGCGGCGTAGCCGCATCCGGTCGTACTCGTCCTCGTCCTCGATTGTTGCCCAGGCTGTCACGGCGGCTTCGCCCTCTAGCCGATCGCGGAGCTGCACGTCTGGAGGGGAGGCGCTTTACGGGGTGGCAGCTCTGTGGGTTTGCAGCAAGCGCCTCCCGGGAACGTTTCGCGGTGCGCCCCGTCTGAACCCTATTACGCGGCCGCCGGTATCGAAATCGTGTCCCTGCTTCGACGACGATCGTACCTAGCCTTGATCCGAGGGCAATCGCCCTCCGAACCCTTCGAGGACGACGGCAGTAGCAAACACGAAGATTGTTTAGACATGGCGCACGTCGAAACGTTCGCGGGAGGCGCTTGCTGTAAGCCGATAGAGCTGCCACCTCATAAAGTGCCTCCCCTCCAGGCGCGCAGCTTCGTTGATCACGTTTAGGCCGTTTCGACAGAGTCTTCTAATCACGCACTGTCGAGGACGAGGACGATTACGAACGACTAACGCGTTTCTTTCCACCCAATCTTTCCTCAAGATAGGCTTTCAACGCCACGGCGTTATTGTGTTCCGTGTCATGTGCACTATATAGGAGGGTGATGTCACCCTGCTCAGCCGCGCTCAACAATGGTTGCCAGGCGGCACGATTGGCGGTTAACTCAGCGCGGTAACGGCGTTGAAACTCTTTCCATTTGTCGGCCTCGTGGCCGAACCAGTGACGTAGGTCGCTGCTCGGCGCCACCTCTTTATACCAAGCTGCCATGTGCAGCGTCTCCTTTTTCATTCCGCGTGGCCAAAGATGGTCTACCAGGAATCGAGCACCGTCTTCTTTCGCGGGTGGGTCGTAAACTCGTTTGATACGGATCATCGTCTCACCTCTTGGTACTACTCTATCTTGAGTTAAATTTGATAGTAACGGATGCCACCATGGCAGCGGGTCCGATCTGCACTGTGGTTGCGGTTACGTGGTACGCCTCGAGATTCCCAATTTTTCTGCCATCCTAACAAGGTCGGCAAACGATCTCGCCTGCATCTTATGCATGAGGTGCCCGCGGTGGACCTTAACGGTTTTTTCCGTTGAACCCAGTTTGTCCGCGACCTGTTTGTTCAGCATCCCGGATACGACAAGAGCCATGACTTCCCGCTCGCGCGGCGTGAGCGAGGCATAACACACACGTAAACCTTCCATTGATGCTCGCTGGGAGCGTGCAGCGCGATCTGACGCAATGCCACGGTTAATAGCATCCAAAAGGTCCTGGTCACGGAATGGTTTGGTCAGAAATTCGATCGCGCCGGCTTTCATTGCCTGGACTGTCATCGGAATGTCGCCGTGACCAGTAAGGAATATAATCGGCAGATGAATTCCCGCTTTGGGAAATGCGCGCTGTAAATCGAGACCGCTTAAATGAGGCAAGCGTACATCAAGTACCAGACACGCCGGCACATCGGGCCGTGGGCTCCGCAAAAAATCTTCCGCAGAGGCGAAGGTTTCAACGTCGAAACCGGCTGACTCAAGTAGCAGCTTGGTGGATCGACGAAATGAAGGATCGTCGTCAACCACAAACACGATGGATGTATTTCCCGGCTCTTTCACGTTTAGGGCAGAACCTAGCAAATAGAGAAGCAAATAGTAATCCTCTGTCAGTGTACTAGTAAAAAACTTTGCTATTTGCTGTCCTGACGCTGACCCAACGCTCGTTGGATGGCGTTGAACAGCTCTTCTTCGCTGAAAGGTTTTCGGAGGAAATCCACCGCACCTCCGGCGATGGCTTCTGTCCGCTCATGCTCGGTCGCGCGGGCGGAGATAAAAATGATCGGAACTTGTTTGTTCGCGCTTGCCAGATTTCGTTGCAATTCCAATCCGTCAATTCCAGGCATCCGAAGGTCCAGGATCAGGATCAAGCAGTTGGTCTCTTCGACTAGGCCTGAATCCAGAAACTGCTGAGCGGACAGAAAGGCTTCAGCCCTGAAACCAAAGGAGCGAACCAGGAATCGGGTCGAGTCTGCCATCGAGGAGTCATCGTCCACAATGCAAACCAGCGGGGCTATCGATGCGTTGGCGTTGTTATTTGGCACTTTGATTATTCGATTGTCCACTTCTTGCAGTTTGCACAATAGCGCACGGATGACCTCTTGCCGTTAGACCTTGGTACTAGTCTATTGGACTTTGGTCGTAGGCTGAGGTGAGAAATGATGTGGCTCGCAGAAACCTTCTAGCCTATTCTCTTCAGCCATAAGAGGTTTTGAATGGAGGGGAGAGTCTCTATTGAGCGGCTCGCGACGGCGCGGCAGCGTCTGTCCGAGCTGTCAGAGGTCGGCAGCGGGTCGCCTGACCGAGTGAGCCAGGTGCGGCAGGCCATCGACCTCCTGTCCCGTATTCTCGATGAGCTGGAAACGGCTGTTAGAGGCGGCCAACTCGAGAAAGAGGCAGAGAACGACGGCCGGTTCCACACTTTGGCGGAGACGGCCTCAGACGGGATCATTTCTATCGATGACCAGAGCACCATCCGGTACGTGAATCTCGCCATTGGGCAAATGTTTGGCTACGAGCCCGGCGAAATGCTGGACAAAAACCTTACTATGCTAATGCCCGAGCGTTTGCGGCAGATTCATCTGACCTCTTTTAGGAGGTATTTGGCCACAGGCCAAAGGCACCTTAGTTGGAGAGCCATTGAACTGATTGGGTTGCATAAGAGCGGTCGAGAATTCCCGGTCGAGATCTCGTTCGGCGAGTACGTCCGCAGAGACAGGCATTTTTTCACTGGCGTCGTCCGCGATATCACGGAGCGGACCAGGTCAGCACGCCACGCAGCGCTCCATGCAGAAATTCACGCGACCTTCTCCAGCCTGGCCGCAGGTGCTTTGCAAACTAGCCTCCAGCTCAGTGCAGAGGCGGTTGTGCGTCACCTGGACGCTGCGTTCGCCAGGATTTGGACACTCAACGACGAAGAGAACTTGCTGGAATTGCAGGCAAGTGCAGGTCAGTACACCCGGTTGGATGGAGAACATGCCCGCGTGCCGGTCGGCCAGCTCAAGATTGGCCTGATCGCCCAAGAGCGTAAGCCGCACCTGACTAACGACGTGCAGAACGACGAACGCATAAGCCACCCGGAATGGGCGAAACGAGAGGGGATGGTAGCGTTTGCCGGTTATCCTTTGATAGTTGAGGGACGTTTGGTTGGCGTTTTAGCGATGTTTGCGCGCAAATCGTTAGAACCGGCCATTCTGCAGACGCTCGCGTTGGTGGCGGATACGATTGCAAAAGGCATCGAGCGCAAATGGGCGGAAAAGAAACTGCGGGAAAGTGAGCGCAACCTGCGCTTGTTCATGGAGACTATTCCCCAGATGCTCTGGAGCGCTGCACCAGATGGCGCAATTGATTATTACAACCAGCGCGTTCTCGACTACACAGGGCTATCCATGGAGGAACTACGGGGCGCGGGCTGGATTAAGCCTATTCACCCTGACGAACGGGACGCCATGACCAAGGCCTGGACAGCTGCCGTCGCGGAGGGAGTTCCGTTTAAGTTTGAATTTCGCGGTCGACGCGGTGCCGACGGCATGTACCGATGGTGCTTATCAAGCGCTCTGCCGTTGCGCGATGGGGAGGGGCGCATCCTGAAATGGTACGGAAGCGTCGTGGATCTGCATGATTGGAAACAGGCGCAGGAATCTTTGCGGACGCGGGAGGCTGAACTGGCCCATATAACGAGAATCATGACCATGGGCGAGATAACTAGCTCGATCGCCCATGAGATTAATCAACCACTTGGGGCAATTGTTAATTATGGAAGTGCGTGCCTAAGACTGATCACGGGCGGCTCCGCTGACCTAACCGATATCGCGACTGCCCTCTCGGAGATTGTAAATGATGCCAATCGAGCGAGCTCGATCATTGCCCAGATTCGTGCTCTCTCGAAGAAGGCCGTCCCAGAGATGGTGGTTTTGGAGGTCAGGGACCTGGTCACAGAGATCCTGCCATTAGTTCGATACGAGTTAAATGCGCGCCGGATAGTGCTAAAAACCGTCTTGTCCGACAGTCTGCCCCCGGTCATGGGCGACCGCATCCAGCTACAGCAGGTCTTGTTAAACCTGGTGGTAAACGGGATGGAGGCAATGCACCAGACTCCAGAAGACAGGAGGCATCTGTCGATCGAGGCGGAGTCGCATGCGGCGGAGGACACTCTGTTTGTCCTGATCAGAGTGACGGACTCCGGCATCGGCCTATCGCCAGAGGACCAGGCAAGGCTTTTCGAAGCCTTCTACACAACAAAAACGGAAGGCATGGGGATGGGCTTGGCTATCAGTCGTTCCATCGTCGAAGCGCACGGGGGGCGACTATGGGCAATGCCAAATGCCGGTTTTGGCGCAACCTTCCAGTTCGTGTTACCGGCGCACACCAGAAGCGCAGGTGGTTGAGGGCTTGGCGATGTGGAGCCATACGTCTTAGCGTTCATGGACCAAGGTCCCATAGAACGCCGGTCACTTCGGAGGCAAGGAGTGACCGTGAGCCTTGGCTATGTGGAGGCTTTCGCTGCCTAGTATCAGACAAACGACTACCGCGAATAAGCAGTCTGGGTTAATCAGAAAAAGAAATGATTTAAATTACGGAGCTGGAGCGCCGTGTGACTGAGTTATCACGATATCGTCTCGAGGTTTTGCGGAAGGACGACGCGTTCGTCCTTTATCGCGGCAGGAGTGAGTACGATGATTCTCAGATCCTGGTGCTCTCGCCTGCGGTGGAATATCCCGCGCCGGACACGCTTAAACGGCTGGAGCACGAATATTCCCTTAGAGCAGAGCTGGAATCCGCTTGGGCTGCTCGACCGATTGCAATTGCTCATCACTGGGACCGTGCTGTCCTCGTGTTAGATGATCCGGGCGGTGTTCCTCTCGATCAACTAAGCGGTCAGCCATTGGACTTAGCCGTTTGCTTGCGCCTGGCGGTTGGCCTTGCGAGCGCGATCGGACGATTGCATCAGCACGGCATCATCCACAAGGATATTAAGCCAGCTAACGTCCTGGCCAACCCGCAGAGCGGCCGCTGTTGGGTGAAAGGGTTCGGTATCGCATCGCGGCTCCCACGCGAGCGGCAATCCGCCGACCCTCCCGAGCTTGTGGCAGGAACACTCGCCTACATGGCGCCTGAGCAGACTGGGCGGATGAATCGTTCT
>JAFAHI010000244.1 GCA_019237325.1 Verrucomicrobiota bacterium
GCGAATGCGGCGGCGTTGGACCAGTTTCATTTGTCTGCTTTTATCATCGCGGTACTGAGCCATGGGGTGTTGTCGATCCTGGTGGGGATGCTCTACACCGTGCTTCTGCCGATGTTACCCGCGCGTTTCGAATGGTTCTGGGGAGGAATTATTATTCCCCTGATTTGGACGGCGATGCTGTTTCCGATGTTCGATATCGTGAATCCAGCGTTAGCCGCACACGTGAACTGGTTCTGGTTTATTATCTGCCAGATTTCCTTTGGCCTAGTTGGTGGTTACGTCGTCTTCAAATCGCAAAAGGTCGAGACGATGCAGACCTGGTCGATAGCAGCACGCATGGGGGTGCATGCAATGGAAGCTGAAGAAGAGAAATGAACTTCTCCTGGCCAAGCATTTTGTTGTACACCTGTTGCGCGGGGAGCCTTTTAGCCATTTCCGGATGCGATCAACTCCCTGGTAAACCTAAGGAGAGCGATCGCTGGATAGCGCCGGATGCAATTAAAGATTTTAAACAGCTGTTTGGTACGAATTGCAGCGCCTGTCACGGTGATGACGCCGCCATTGGTCCATCACTCTCGGTGCAGAATCCGTTCTATTTAGCGATCGTACCAAAAGACGTTCTGAAGAAACTCATCGCAGAGGGTGTCAAGGGAACTGCCATGCCGGGGTTTGCGAAAGCGAACGGAGGCGACCTAGCCGATGAGCAGATCGATATTTTGGTTAATAACCTGGCCGGTAAGGCTGCGACCCAACAAACTAGCGGGTCCGGCAAAACTTCGTCGGAAAACCTTCCGCCTTATTCAGCCTCGCCGGGCGATACCGATCGTGGCTCTGAGGCGTACAACCAGTATTGTGCGGGCTGTCACGGTCAAGCCGGGAACGGCGGGAAAAAGGCAGGCTCGATTGTCGATCCGGACTACTTGCATCTAGTCTCCGATCAGTACCTTCGAAGTATCATTATCGCTGGGCGGCCGGAGCTCGGCATGCCGAACTATCAAGAGTTCGTGAAAAATCATCCGATGTCGCCTGAAGACATCGCCAACGTCGTTGCTTGGTTGGCTTCACATCGCCACGGCGCAAGCGAAGCCAATGCAGCAGTTTCACCAACCGCAACCGTTTCTTCTCAATAACCATGGCTTCTGACGATCCACACGAAGACAGTGCGCACGAAATGCCCAAGTACGATTACTCGGCAACTCGGCGTGATTTCATGCTGAAGCTGGGGATAGGGATTAACGCGATTGCCGGAGCGCTCGTCGGTATACCGATCATCGGTTTTTTCGTTTCCAGCATTGTGAAGGCGAATCAGCCTACCTGGGTATCGCTGGGATCGATTGATCAATTTCCGGAAAATGCCACCCGGATGGCCGTGTTCCTCAATCCGTATCGAACGCAAGCCGACGGCGCCACCGCAAATGTTCCTTGTTGGGTTAAGCGGGAGAACGGCGAGAACTTCACGGTTTTCGCCATTAATTGTGCCCATCTCGGTTGTCCGGTCCGCTGGTTTGAACAATCGAAGTTATTTCTCTGCCCTTGTCACGGCGGCGCGTATTACGAGGATGGTAGCCGCGCGGCCGGACCGCCGCCGCGGGGTCTTTTCGTCTATGAAAACAAGGTAGAGAAAGGTGAGCTGAACATCAAAGCCGGTCTATTGCCAACCCTGGCCAATCCTGCTTAGCCTATGATGTCCACCCTAAGAACTGTCGCGCTTTGGCTTGAGCGACGCCTGCATCTGACCAAGCTGTGGAACCAGACTGCCGGACATCCCGTTCCTGCGAGCACAGGGAGCTGGTTCTACACGTTCGGCAGCATGACGCTCACTTGTTTCTGCATCCAGATTTTGACCGGCATTTTTCTGGCGATGTCGTATGTGCCATCGGCAGCCGAATCTTATCATAGCCTGGAACTGCTGAACTACTCCATCCCGCTAGGCTGGGTCTTGCGTGGCATCCATTACTGGGGTTCGACATGCATGGTGATTGTGATGATGCTCCATATGACCCAGGTCTTTTTGTGGGGCGCCTATAAATACCCTCGGGAACTGACTTGGATCTCCGGCTGTATCTTGTTGTTTGTGACGCTGGGTTTGGCTTTTAGCGGCCAAGTTATGCGGTTCGATACTGACGCTTACTGGGGTGTTGGGATTGGAGCTTCAGTCGCCGGGCGCATCCCGATTATTGGCGAGGCTTTAGTTCATATCTTACTTGGCGGACCGATTATCGGATCGGATGCTTTATCCCGATTCTTTTCTTTGCACGTTTTCATTCTGCCGGGAGCCCTCCTGGCTTTCGTCAGCCTGCATTTACGGCTCGTCCTCGGCAAAGGCATCAACGAGCAACCGAAACCTGGTGTCCTAGTAAAGCGGGAGACGTACGACAAACATTATAGTGAGATTATCAAACGGGAAGGGGTCCCGTTTGTGCCGGCCGCGATTAATAAAGACATCGTTGCGAACGGCATTCTCATTTTGGTCATTGTCGGCCTTGCACTGTTTGTGGGTCCAAACGGTCCCGGTACTCCGGCGGATCCCACCATCCAGATTGCAGATGCAAAACCGGATACTCCATTCCTGTGGCTATTCGCATGTGCAGCGCTTTTGCCTAATGGGTCGGAGCCTTGGCTTTTCTTTGTCTTTCCGCTGGTTGCCTCGCTGCTTTTATTTTTGCTTCCTTTCATCACCAATGAAGGCGAGAAACATTGGCGACGCCGGCCGGTTGCGGTCGCCATCGTGATTCTGAGCTACCTGGGCATCGGTCTGCTGACCTACGAGGCCATCACGGGACCTTGGTCGCCGCAAATGGATGCCTGGAGCGGGCTACCTATAAAGGCGGAGTACGTTAAAGGTCGCACGCCGTTAGAACTTCAAGGGGCCGTGGTATTTCAAGACATGCAGTGCCGGAACTGCCATGCAATCGCTGGCGAAGGCGGGCACCGCGGGCCCGATCTGACCCAAGTGGCAACTCGCATGACTAATCCGCAATTGGTCCGTCAAGTGATCCAAGGCGGGGGTAATATGCCGGCTTTCGGCAAGAATTTGTCTCCGGAGCAGACGCGGGCGTTGGTTGCGTATCTCTGCTCGTTGCATCCGCCAAATGTGCCGCCGGCACGAGAGGCTGTTGGGGTGCTGAAGCCGATCGGTGAGACTCAGCCTACGCCAAGTCCGACGCCAGGGAATGTTGCTGTGAGAGGTGAGAAGTGAGATGTGAGAAGTGATTGGTTCGGAGCCTAGCGCGCGAACCTCTCAATTCTCACTAATCACCTCTCACTAATCACAGAAGAATATGGAGGATGCTGCCGATGCCGTTATTGAATCTTGGTCGATTCAATTGTGGCCGACGATCGGGCTCGTACTCCTGGCGATCATTTACGTTCGTGGCTGGCTGAGGCTGCGGAGACAGGTTCCTCACCGGTTCGATGGGTGGCGTCTGGCGTCATTTCTCGGAGGTGTCGGCACTGTCTTCCTGGCGCTCGATTCGCCTCTGGA
>JAFAHI010000636.1 GCA_019237325.1 Verrucomicrobiota bacterium
GGTTTGATGACTAGCGTTCAACAAACGCATCTTCATCTTTTCATAGGGCAAGACATCGGACGTCATTTCTGCGCCGGCTTCTTCCCAAGCGGGGCGGCCATGGAGAAAATGATCCTCGATCACCCACTGGCGGAATCCCTCGGGTACGACCGGCCAGGCGTCATCGATCCCAAATTTTTCGCGAACAAACTCGCGATGGGCATCCGTGGTCGCCGGCGTGATGCGATCCACCATGCTATTCGGAAAGGCGCCATTTCGTTCCAGCCAGTTCCGAATTGTAGGATCCCGGAGCTCGGCAAAAGCCATAAGCATTTTTTGGGAGACGTGCCCGTTGCTCTGCACGTTATCACACGACATGATGGTGAACGGTGGTTGACCTCTCTGTCGCCTCCGATTCAAAGCCTCAATCAGGTATCCGAACGAGCAATTCGGTTCCTCGGGATGCTCTAGATCATGTTTGATATCCGGATGCTGATCGTCGAATTCGCCGGTCGCCTGATTCAAATAGTAACCACCTTCCGTAATCGTCATCGAAACGATCTTGGTCTCTGGTGAGGCTAGCTTCTGTAAGACGGTTTCCCTATTCTCCGGGGCGTAAAGAAAATTGACAATCGAGCCAATAATTCTGGCCTGGTCGTGCCCCAATTCTCGTTCTACGACGGTGTAAAGGTAATCCTGGTCTTGGAGGACGTCCCGAATGCGACTGTCATGAGGCAATAAACCAATCCCACATAGTCCCCACTCCAGGTTTTTCCCTTTTTGCAGGAGATCGTCAGCATAAACCGCTTGATGCGCCCGATGGAACCCGCCGACGCCCACGTGACAGATCGACTGGCCAACTTCTTTCCGATTATAAGTCGGTACGCCCACTTCTGGTGGGAGTGAATGCAGATTCGCTTGTCTAAGGGGGAATACTTTTAAGGCCATGGCTGGAAAAGGATCGCGGCTTAATCTCCTTCAGCCATCTATTCAAGACAAGGCTTGTTACTCCAGCCCGATCGAAATGCGTCGACCCGGCCACTGGCTTCGTCGAATTTCTGCCGAATCACGCATCCGGTATCGTTGGCAAGTAGATGCAGACTAATCGACGGTTCCGCCGAAATGGTCTTCACACGATGAACGTCATTGTAAGGCGGTATCAGTTCATAAAACTCTCCCGGTTTTAATATCCGGAGAAAACGCCGATTCATCCGCACGTGCTCACCTGGATGTAAATGATCGTGCTGTTCCACCTCGAATTCCTCTTCCTCTTGTTCCCCTTGGTACAATCCGACCAAACCCCAGGCCAAGTGATTGTGGATAGGAGTGGTCACTTGAGGCGGAATCACCAGGCTGAAAAGCGATAGATCTCTGTCCGAGTTTTGGTATAACAGCCACGACGCGATCCCTCCGCCCATCCCGCTATTCGGGTTGATCTGGCGATATGGTTCCGGCAACCAGGATTGGTTTTCCAACAACTCTTGGAACGGCGCCCGCAAACTGGCCAGGCGTTTTCGGATATCGGACTCTTGCTCCAGCACCGAAAGAACTTTTACGATGAACCCGTAGATTGACGGTCCTTCAATAAAAAACTCGCCATCTTTCATTGCGGAAAGCTTCGGGAGCTTAGCCGCACTTGTCAATCGGAGCAGGAGCGGCCGATAGTGGGTGGCTCAGATGGGACCTATGGGACTCATGGGACTAATAGGACATGCGTTTTGCAGTCGTGGCGACTCCTCCCACTGGCTCCTAGATTCTAGCTCCTAGCTACGGTTTTCAGCTTGCCGGTGGGTTTTGTAATTCCGGTCCCATCAAGACGCGGAACTTCTTCTTCGCCTCTGCGCTGTAGCGCGTGGCCTGATAGACAGCGGACCGTTTTCCATCGGGCTCAGTAACGGTAATCCGAAAGACGCGGGTTGTTTCGTTCGGGCTAAATAGCCAGGGCACCAAGGCCGGCGTTGCCCGGATCAGTGGACTTTGTTGTGACCATTGCAGTTCTTCGATCTGAGGGTGCTCGTCCTTAATGATCAATGCTGGCCGTCTAGCGGTTACGTCTTCTACTTCAACCATCGCCAGCTCTGTGTCCGGTCTTGGCCGGATCGTGAACTGCCAGCGAACAAAATTTTTTCCCTCGGTTCGATAGGTGGTTAGACCCGCTTCCACTACCGCGAACCGATCGTTCTCAGCTTTGACGAATTCATTTCCGATCCGCCTGAAAGTAACGGACCGGCGGCCGGCGATAGGAATCTGTTCGGTAATCTCTTGCGGGGCACAGCCAATCAAACCGAGAAGGATCACCAACCAGATCGCGTGTCGCATAAGGCTATAGTGGGCACGAAACAGAGGAGAGAACAACCGCGAATGGACACGAATGGACGCGAATAAAAGGCGAGATTTGTCCGTGCAGGCCGCTCGCTTCTGCCTTGATGCTTCGGCCAGCCTTTGAACAATCCGCATTGAATACAGACTTATTAATTGTTATTATATTGAATGAATCAAGCTCGGAAAGATCATTGTAGATACCAAGGTGGTCGCCAGAATTACTGATCATGAAAGAGGTCAAATGCTCAATTACCTCAGGATCACCCGCCTGCCGGTCGGTGTGATCCTTAATTTTCGCCACGCGAGACTAGAATGGGAACGACTCGTTAGCACGAATTACCGCAATCCCGAACGGGAAGAGTTTGCTTAAAGACTGATTATTCGCGTCCATTCGTGTCCATTCGCGGTTTTCTCTTCGTGTCCATTCGCGGTTGTTTAGTCCTAGCTGCTGAGCGTTTCGGCGGTGGCTAGTTCGGCGGACTCTTCGCCTTGGATGTAGGTTTTTCCTCGGTACCAACGGGCAACAAATATGTAAATAACGGCTGCTCCGAGCATTAATAAGGTGAAGAATTGGAACCAACCGGCGTTTTCCAGGTTCAGACCGAGAGGCTTAAGCGTGGGAACGAGCGAGTGCATGAATGCAGTGAACAGATTTCCGAGAGAAACCACCAACAGCCAGACCGCCATAATTGCGCTTTTCATCTTGGGCGGCGCCTGGGTATAGGAAAACTCTAAACCGGTAATCGAGACCATTGTCTCGCTGGCGGTTAGAAATACATAGGCTAACAACTGCCACCCGACATTGGGAGTCTGTCCGCCATCGATCCGAACCTGTAACCACCAAACAATGGCAAACGCGATCGCCATCACAAAGAGACCGATACCGATCTTGCGTAACGGCGTTAGCGGGAATATTCGATCGATCAGCGGGTAAACGCCGTAGCTGAATAAGGGAATGAAAAGCAGGATTAGGATCGCGTTGGCGTCAGATACTTGGGCGGCCAGAAACTTAATCCCCAGGAAATTGAGATTTAAATGTTCGGCTTGTAGTGTCCACTCTATCCCGGCGCTTTGATCCCACAGCGCCCAGAAAATCGCGACGAAAAGGTAGATCAAGAACAGTTGGCCGATGGCGCTGCGCCCTTCGCGACTGACCGCTTCGCGAACGAAACCAAGGCCTCCAGGTCGTACGTGCACGAATTTCTTGCGTCCTAGCCAAAACACGATGGTGGCGATCACCATAAAGACGCCCGGCAGCCCGAATGCGTAGTGCGGACCAAATCTCGGATCATCGAGTAGCATTGGGCAGACCCATATCGAGACAAACGAACCAACGTTAATTGAAAAATAGAACCAGGAGAACACCCGAGGTAGCAGGTGTTTGTTTCCTTGGCCGAATTGGTCCCCCACATTAGCGGAAACGCAGGGTTTGATTCCTCCGGCGCCAAATGAAATTAACAGAAGCCCCAAGAACAAGCCCAGACGCGTATCGTCCAAAGCCAGCGAAAAATGGCCGAAACAGTAGACGATGGATAGATAAAAGATCGTACGAAATTTACCTAGAACCCCGTCCGATAGGAGCGCGCCCAAAATAGGTAAAAAATAGACGGCAGAAACGAACATGTGACTCCAGGCCCCGGCTTCGTCGTTCCCCATCACGGCGAGATGTCCGCTCCGATCCATGAGATATTTCGTCATGAAAACCGTGAGGACCGCGCGCATCCCATAAAAACTGAATCGTTCGGCTGCCTCATTTCCGATGATGTAAGGCACACCGGGGGGCATCGTGGTCAGTTGTTGATCCGGCAGGGCGCGATACTTTTGGCTAGTAGGACCAGGGGCTATGGTCGGACCCGACGGGGCAGAATCGGACATAAGGCGAAGATTCTGCGTTTCGGTGAGAATTTTCAACCAAGAAGGACGGCGAAGAGAAAGACCAACCGCGAACGCACGCGAACAGGAGACCAACCGCAGATGGACGCAGATAGGGAGCTTCGGTTAACCTTGGCTTTCCTACCACGAGCTCATTGGACTCCCCGAGTCCCTGCCCTTGCTATTTGCTATCCGCGCAGCGCGGGCTCCTGTATTCTTCCTTCCGAATGCTCCACCTGCTTAACCATCCGCTCGGCGCGCACATCATGACCCATTTACGCGATCGGACTACAAAGCCTGTCACCTTTCGGACACTGACTTACCAGATCGGCTTGTTGTTGGCGTTGGAATCGACCCGGCAAATTCAGACGAAGGAAACGGTGGTCGAGACACCGTTAGAGACTTATCGCGGGCTTGTCCTAGGCGATAATCTGGTGCTTGTCCCCATTTTGCGAGCTGCGATCGGCTTAGTGCAGCCCTTCACTGACCTGTTCCCCGACGTCAGTATCGGGTATGTCGGATTCGAGCGTGACCACCAGACCGCGGTTGCCCGCAACTATTACTGTAAACTTCCTGAATTAGCCGGGCGGCACGTCTTGATCGTCGATCCGATGCTGGCAACTGGCGGTTCCGCGGCACAGACCATCCGGCTAGTTCAAGAGAATGGCGGCCAAAACATCTCAATCGTGTGCGTCGTTGCCGCACCAGAAGGAGTCAGAGCCGTCGAAGCGCTGGACCCATCGATCCCGATTTTTGCGGCGGCTCTCGATCGGGAGCTGGACCCGCGAAAGTACATTCTGCCCGGGCTGGGAGACTACGGTGACCGGCTTTATGGGACGTAGCTGCGGAGTGTAAAGGTCACGCTTAGGCCTGCAACGGAGGGGACCTATAAGACTCATGGGACCAATGGGAGGGTCCTACATAGGTCCCATGTGTCCTATTAGTCCCATCTGTCGTTCAGCCTCGCCGCTCCCTAACGCCCATACGCCGTTACGTCGACACGCCGATACGTTTCTTCCGCAGTAACCTCACGATCTCCCGGCCTTCGCGCCCGGGATAAGCGGTCTTTGGCTTGAACTCCTCGACCAGACTGAAGTGCGGACCAAAGAGATTATCGAGTTCTTCTTTAGTAATCTCGAAGGGAGGGCCGCCGCCCTCAGGGATTTCGTCTTCGGGATCCCATGGATTCAAAAAGAAAATCGCTAGCAGCTGTCCCTCAGGCTTAAGCGCCGAAACCGCCATTTGTAGATAGTCATGGCGTCGCTCAGGCCGAATGGCGCAAAAACAAGTGTGTTCAAAAACCCAATCAAACCGGCTCTGTAACGACTGGGGTAACGCAAAGATATCAGCCGACTGAAAGACTTCCCGGCCGACACTAGAAAATCTCAGCGCTTCCTTAAGTGCAGTGGCGGAGATATCGATGCCAACTACCGTGCTCCTTGGCGAAGCAGCCGCGATAGCCCGAACGTCATGTCCGAAGCCACACCCTGGTACCAGCACCTCACCTTCCAGCGCGCCATGCTTGCGTAACCATTCCAGCAAAGGAGGAGCAGGAGCACCTTTCTCCCAAGGCGTAACACCTGATTGATACAGTTCATCCCATTTCATGCGAGTTCTCCGAATAGCAAATAACAGATAGCAGGTAGAAAATAGACAAGGTGGCGAACAGACGCCAGCCGTGAAGCCTTGGCACTGATTACTGACTAATTTCCAGGATACTGAAATACTAGGCTGACCTCGCCCGCCCAAGCCGAACAAGAAAATCTCACGCAAAGACGCAAAGTCGCAAAGGTTCGGAGGAGGATGTATCAAAAGACGGCCGATACCTAGCTTCCCGATTAGCGGCCCCTCATCCTGAAGGCTCATCGGATTAAGTGTTCGTCTTGCTTAGTTTTAACCTTTGCGCCTTTGCGTCTTTGCGTGAGATTTTCTTCGTCGCAGCGTTTGTCGTTTAGCACGTCCGAGCGACCAGCCATCGCAGATTCGAGCGTTGACGCTCACGCAAATCCCATTTCTTCTTTGGTAAACATGGAACCTGCATCTGATCCGTCTCGATTTGAGATAGTGGAACGAGCCGTCGAGCTCAGGGTTGACTCTAAGAGATTGGCAGAGCTTTTGGCCAATGGAGCCGAGTTTATCGCGGTTTGGCGTGGACAAAATTTGTTCGGTCAGAGTGGCCAAGGACAACCGGTTCTAGTTCCGGCTTCTAAGGCTCAACATCTGTCTACCCCTATTTTTCTGGGGTTGCGGTCAGACGGGGTTGCCTTGTTTGCGGTAAATGTGGCGGATGCGGACACACACGATGCGGCCCTGAGCGCGATCGGTCTTGACGACGGAGCGGCTGCTTTCGTGCAGCTTCGCGAATTCAAAGGAACGTTATCGCCACAGGAACGAAGTACTTTGCTTTATTCGCGGGCTTTGCTGCACTGGCATGACACCCAGAGATTTTGCAGCCGTTGTGGAAGTCCGACGGTGGCTACCGAAGGCGGCCACGTGATGGTGTGTAACAACCCTGAATGCCAACATCAGTTTTTCCCCAGGAGTGATCCTGCGACCATTATGCTGGTTCATCGGCCCGGCTTCTGTTTGCTCGGGCGGCAACCGAGCTGGCCCGAGGACGTCTATTCGACGTTAGCTGGATTCGTGGAGGCCGGAGAGAGCGCCGAACAGGCGGTTATTCGCGAAGTAAAAGAAGAAAGCGGGATCGAGATCCGCAACCTGCGTTATTTCAGCTCTCAGCCCTGGCCCTTTCCGCAGTCATTGATGTTAGGCTTTTTTGCTGAAGCCGTTACCACCGAGATCGTGATTGGGAGCGAACTGGCCGACGTACGCTGGTTCAGCGTTGAAGAGACCCGTAGCGTGCTAGCCCGGCTGTCCGCGCGTTTCCCGCATTTGGACACGATCGCCAGAAGGCTGATACGGACGTGGTTAGAGGAGCAGGGCTGAGAACAGGAAAATCTCACGCAAAGCCGCAAAGACGCAAAGAGAAGAGGCAAACTAAAAATAGCCGCGAAAGAGCGCAAGGAACGCAAAGAGAAAACAAAAGGCAGATCGACGCAGATTTACACAGATATCTTTCCTATCCGCGTGCATCTGCGTTCATCTGTGGTTGGTCTGTCTTCCTTTGCGTTCTTTGCGACCTTTCGCGGCTATTCCGATTTTTCTTCTTTCCTTTGCGTCTTTGCGGCTTTGCGTGAGTTTTCTCTTTGGTCTTCGGGGCCCTTGTATCGATCAAAGTTTGAGAACAGATATTTCTAAGACGTGAAAGAGAAGATCATTCTATCTACGGTCAGCGCCTGGGAGCTTGGCGATCAGTTTGAATCGGCACAGGCGCAGAAGAATGAAGCGTTGCGCGAAGCAAAAGTAGCCAAGCTGGACGGGGATCTCAGCGAGAACGCTCCTTACCAGGCAGCCAAAGAAAAGTTTCGGACCATGGGCCGGATTCAGAGGCGATTGACCCAGGAAATGGATCACCTTTTAAACGAGGGACATCGCCTGGTCGACCCCCTAACTTGGGTAAATGACAGTGTACCCGAAGCGGTCGAGCTTGGCGCTGTGGTAGTGATTGATCTGGATGGTGAACGCGAGAAATTTCTGGTCGCAGGCGCTCGCGACCATCATATGCCAAATGAGGGCGATATCCTTCCGATTCCCTACACTTCGCCCTTGGGCCATGCATTGATCGGGAGACACGCAAAAGAGAGCTTCAGCGTCACCATCCGGGAAGCCGCGCGTAGCGTACACATCCACTCCATACGCCGTCCGACCCGAGAAGAGATTCTGGCGATCTTCCCTGCGTTGAAAGAAGAATGAGGAGGCCGTCCTTTTAGAACGGGAGGGCGCTGCGTCCTCGCGCGCCGAAAAGACGTTACAAACCAAGAAGCGTACTTGCATCGTCAGATCGCCAGAACGCTGCCAGCTTCGGTAACGGCGGATCGCGGGGACGCGATCCCTCCCCATTTACTCCAGGTTCTCCGGATTCAGCGCCTTTAATTCTGCCAGAACGAATTTGCCGTCTTTTCTGACCAGCTTGTCGTCAAAATAGATTTCACCACCGCCATACTCTGGACGCTGGATACAAACCAGATCCCAATGGACTTGGCTGCGATTTCCGTTATCCGCCACATCGTACGCTTGCCCGGGTGTGAAATGGAATGAGCCCGCGATCTTCTCGTCGAATAGGATGTCCCGCATCGGTTCGAGCACGAATGGATTGAACCCGAGAGCAAACTCGCCAATGAATCTTGCTCCATCATCGGTATCCAGGATCTCGTTGATTCGCGTGGTGTTGCTGCCGGTCGCATCCGTTATTCGCCCGTTTTTGAATGCCAGCTTGATCGAATCGAACGCGGTGCCCTGATAGATGGTTGGCGCGTTGAATTGGATGTGACCTTGAACGGAATCTTTCACCGGACAGGTGAACGCCTCTCCATCGGGGATATTATGGGCCCCGCTGCAGGCGATCGTCGGAATGCCTCGAATACTGAAGCTCAAATCCGTCCCTGGGCCGGTAATCCGCACGCGATCGGTGTCATTCATGAGCGCCACCAACGGCTTCATCGCAGCTTCCATTTTCGAATAGTTCAGTGTGCAAACTCGAAAAAAGAAGTCCTCAAATGCTTCCGTGCTCATTCCCGCCATCTGCGCCATGGAAGACGTCGGCCAGCGTAACACTACCCATTTTGTTTTATTGACCCGCTGATCCAACACCGGTTTGAGTAGCTTCATCGCGAGCTTCATCCGATCCGGTGGCACATCTGACTGTTCCGTGATGTTGTTACTGCCCCGGACGGCGATATACGCAGTCACTCCCTTCATCCGCACCATCTCGTATTCGGCAATCAATTGATATTGGTTCTCTTCCGCTTCTCGAAGGAGTTCCCGGTTAACCACATTACTCTGCAGATTAGCCAGAGGAATAGCCCCTCTTTCGCGCGCTTTCCGGATAAGGGCGACGACGATCTCAACCGGCACGTCGAAAGTATCGATAAGGACCTTTTCTCCGCTTTGCAGTCGGGTAGAATACCCGGTCAGTACTTCGGCTAACTGATCGTAACGCGGGTCTTGCATAGGAGTTGATGAACTGGAATTCGGTTAGACTTTTCTTTTTCTCTTACGCCACTAAGTTAAGCTCAACGTTGAGCTTTTGCTTTCAGAAACTCGTCCTGCAATTGAAAACGCCCGCTTTTTAATATGTTAGGCAAGATCGTGCCTGAGGCCGACGCGGCTGTCATCAAAAAGAGTTATGCGAAGCAACGACTCGTGTTCACCAACGGTTGCTTCGATATCCTCCATGTCGGGCATATCCGTTATTTAACGGCGGCGAAACAGCTGGGAGACATTCTCGTGGTTGGACTGAACAGCGACGATTCGGTTCGCCAGCTAAAAGGGCCTGACCGGCCGATTAATTCGGAGACCGATCGCGCGGAAATTTTAGCGGCGTTAACTGTCGTGGACCATGTGGTGATCTTTCGGGAGCTACGGGTCAGCCGGTTAGTCACCCTTTTGAAGCCGGATTTGTACGTTAAAGGAGGAGATTACTGCATAGATAGTCTGGACCGTGGTGAGGTGGATGCACTACGGTCAGTGGGCGCTGAGATCAAGATTGTGCCTCTTGTGCCCGGCCGATCCACGACCCGTCTGATTAATGCTATCCAGAACACATGAATAGGCGACTTAAGCTCGGGGTGCTGGGATCGGGCAAAGGCTCCAATTTTAAGGCCATTATGGAGCGGATTATTGATGGGAAACTGCCCGCTGAAGTTCGACTGGTGATTTCCGATGTGCCGGATTCCGGTATCCTCTCTTACGCCCGTGACTTTCAGGTGCCCGCTCTTTTTGTAAACCCGGGCAAATATCGGACTCGATTGGAGACCGAGGTGGAACACGATATCGCGCGACTGCTTCAGGAAGCAGGTGCGGAGTTAGTGGTTCTAGCCGGGTTTATGCGCGTCATAAAGGAGCCATTGCTGAAAGCTTTCCCAAAGTCGATCATCAATATCCACCCTTCTCTATTGCCGAAATATAAAGGATTAGAAGCTTGGAAACAGGCTCTGGAAGCGGGAGAAAAGGTCACCGGCTGCACGGTTCATTACGTTGAGGCAGCCGTCGATGCCGGCCACATACTCGGTCAACGAGAAGTGGCGATCCAGCCGGACGACACCCCCGCCTCTTTACACGCGAGAATCCAGGAAGCCGAACACGATCTGTTGCCCGAAGTGGTCCGGCAAATCGCGGACGGACGACCATAGGAGGCGAACGGGCGATAGGGCGAATCGGCGACAAAGTCGGTAGGGCGAAAAACTCGGCGCGCTCTGGCCATCGGTTGCTGAGGAGGTTATCCGCGCCGGTTTTGAGCCGTTTCGTGTGATAGGTTCGCGTTTTGCAGGTCGCACAAAAGAAAGATTCTCCGGACGGTCGCGCGTCTTGGGCAAGGTCAAGCGCAGAGCCCGGCTCAAAACCGGCGCGGATAAATTACAGAACGAATTGACGTCCTGGGCGCGCCGAGTTCTTCGCCCTACCGCTCGTGACGCCCATCAACGCCCCACCCCCCCATTCGCCGGTGCGCCCATTCGCCGTTTCGCCGGTGCCCTCCTAGCTCCTTTTCTTGCATTTTTGTACCTGGTATCTCACCTTGACCAAGTTATGAAGAAAATCGAGGCGATCGTTAAACCCTTCAAAATGGAGGATGTCAAAGAGGCCTTGACGGAGATTGGCATCGAAGGAATGACCGTCAGCGAAGTGAAAGGGTTT
>JAFAHI010000425.1 GCA_019237325.1 Verrucomicrobiota bacterium
ATCTAATTGAGAGGCGGCCATATCCTCAAGTGCCTCTCCGGCTTTGCCATGCAAAATTCTTCGCTGTTCTATCAGCAGCGAGTTGTACGCGACTTCTTGGCTAAGCGCATGTTTAAATACGTATTCAGTGCCGGTGGGAGTGACGTCCTCGTAGATAAACTCAGCGCCCCGCAGGTCGGCTAACGTTTGTTGCAGCTGTGGTTCCGGGCGCCCTGCTACTCGTCGAATCAGATCGATTGACGATTGCTTGCCGAGCACGGCCAGCATTTGAAGCAGCTGCTTGTGCTGAGTCGGCTGCCGATCGATGCGAGAAGCGAGAATGCCTTGCACCGTTGGAGGTAACCGCAACTGCACGAGCGCTCGCGCGAGCTTTACCGTCCCATTGCGCACCAACACACCTTCATCGAACATTGCTCGCAGCAATTCCTCTATAAAAAACGGGTTGCCGCCGGTGCGTTCGATGATTTCATGTTTCAGGGGATCAAGTTCGAGGGAGTTTCCGATTAGGGCGACTAGCATCTGCGCCGCATTTTCGCCGTCGAGCGGTTCGAGCCGGAGCTGTAGGAACCCTGCCTTGTTGCCCCAAGCGTGATGATATTCCGGTCGATAATCGACCAGCAGCAGAATGCGAGCATTAACCAACTTCTCAGACAAAGCATCTAGGAGCGCCTGAGTCTGATTGTCGATCCAATGCAGGTCCTCAAACATGAGCACCATTGGCTGCTCCATGCTTTCGCGCAATATTATTCGAACTACCGCATCGATTGTGCGCTCCCGTTTAATCTGCGGGTCCATTTGCGCGAGTTGATCTAAACCCTCTTGAATACCGAGCAATGCGAATAGATACCGCTCTACATCGATAAGTTTGGTATCGAGCGTCCTTAGCTTCGCGTCAATCTTCTTCTGACGGGCAGCCAGATCCTCAGTATCTTCAATGCCGAAATAATCTCGAAGTAATTGGAGCACTGGAAGCCAAGGCCAAGCCCTGCCATGAGAGACTGAAAACGCTTCCAGGATTTTGCAGCTAGTAGGCACTGTCGTTTTGAACTCATATAGGAGTCGCGACTTTCCTGTGCCCGCCTCGGCGACTATCGCTAATACTTGTCCTTGACCGCCGATCGTTAATTCTAACGCTTGCCTTATCTGCGCAAGTTCTCGCTCCCGTCCAACAAACGTTGTCAATCCGCGCTGGGTCGCAATTTCAAAATGGCCACGCACCGGGCCTACGCTGGTTACTTCGTAAACGGAGACAGGCTCCGCCAACCCTTTAAGCGGCATCGCGCCAAGGCTGCGCATTTCGAAATAACCTTCGACCAGCTTGCGCGAATTCTCGCTAACCACAACTCCGCCCGGCGGCGCCACGGTCTGTAACCGGGCCGCCAGATTTGCCGCGTGACCCACAGGTGAATACTCTGTATGCCCGCCTGTGTTGATCGTTCGGAGTACCAGCTCCCCCGTATTGATCCCGATGCGTGCCTGGATTCTCGGCAAACCCGACGGGTTTGTCTTTTCGTTGTAGCGTCCCAATCTATCTTGAATTGCTAACGCCGCGTGTAAAGCACGCTGCGGATGGTCCTCGTGTGCAACAGGCGCTCCGAACATAGC
Organism: Verrucomicrobiota bacterium; assembly: GCA_019237325.1. Classification (GTDB taxonomy): domain Bacteria; phylum Verrucomicrobiota; class Verrucomicrobiia; order Chthoniobacterales; family JAFAMB01; genus JAFAVN01. The sequence continues at coordinate 1,606 of JAFAHI010000425.1, forward strand.
GAAAATCCCGTCACCAGTGGCCTGTGCGACATAGCCGTCATAGCGATGTACCGCACCCATCATTAATTCCAGAACGGGATCGATAATGCCCCGTGCTTCTTCGGGATCGAGTTCGCGGATAAGTTCAGTGGAATCCTTGATATCGGCGAAGAGCGCGGTTACCATCTTGCGCTCGCCATTAGGATGGGAAACTGCATCGGCGACCTCGGGTGTGACTTGCATCGAGTGCGCCGGGGACAATTGATCAATGCTGAGCTCTTCGGTTGTCGTCAGTGCAGCACCGCATTCTCCGCAGAATTTATCGCGCGGCTGGATGGGTGCACCGCATTGCGGGCAGGCCGCAATCAGAGCCGTCGCGCAATTCGTACAGAATTTGCAACCTTTCCGATTATCGGTGCCACATTTCGAACAGCGCATGTTTCCCTCATGAGCGACTATTCGCTCAGTTCATCGAGCAATACCTTGGCCGCTTTGAGATCAGCGGTATCGAAGCCTTCGGTGAACCAGTTGTAGGCCTTAATTTAGCGAAGCTCGAAACTTCGGCAAGATAGACATTGGCGACTGCTCTCAAACCGCGCTGAAGCTTCCCAGAATTGCGCTTTTCCCATTTAATCACGCATCTCGGACCGAGCTCACCGCTTTTTGGGTCGGGTCTGGTCGTGAGGGGCGCTCAAAAGTTCGCAGTAACCCCATTTGCGCACTTTCTGGCTGCCCGACGTACTGTCTGGCGACTTCCGGCCGACAGGCCGGTCGTTCAGACACGATTTTGGGGTTTTTGGCCTATCGCACCGAAAGGGTTCAATCCAGCAAATTAAGCCCGGAAAGACTGATTTTTTGATGTTGCAAAAACCGCCAACACTGGGAAGTGTTGCACCAGAACTTTTGAAGCATAGTTTTACACCACATTTTGAGCCTTTTTTCGGCATTTTTATGGCTAAAAATTCAAGGTGCAATAACTTTGCAGACCGTGTGAAAACTCAAAAACTCTGGTTATGCGCTTATGATAGAGTCTTTCCGATACTTTAAAGTAATTGATGTGTGAGCAATTTT
>JAFAHI010000484.1 GCA_019237325.1 Verrucomicrobiota bacterium
GCGTTCGCCTTCTAACGTTAATTCCTCGGTTTCGTCTTCCAGGATATTGACGATGGCTGCTTTTTGGAGAGGGATCGCAGTCTCGATCGTGGTTTTGCCTCGGCCGCCGTGCGGCTCGTAAAGCCGTAAGATAATGGCCTCGGAATCTTCCGCCTTTTTTAGGGACGCTAGTCTGAGTGACGCGCCGGTAAATCGGAAGAGGGATGGCCGGCTCGATCCCGAAGTTGGTGTAATCCTGAGCGGCGACTGCATTTCTTCGGCTTCCCGAACAGTCCCGTTCCGCCAATCGCCTGCGTGAGGAAAAAGTGCGTAGACGAACTCATGGTCTCCTTCATCCGCATACGGATCAGGATAAATCGCTCCACGTAGCAGGCTGATCCCAAGCACATTCCCATGGGCGCTATAACCGTATTTCCCATTGTTGAGTAAGCTAACTCCGTAACCAGGTTCGCTGAGATCGGCCCAGCGATGTACCGGGATCTCGAAACGGGCCTGATCCCACGGAGTATTGCGATGATTTGGCCGGGCTACTGCGCCAAACGCGGTTTCCGACCACACTTCATGAGTGTGAATCGCCAACGGAAAAATGGAGCGCAGCAGGCGCCGCCGGCCATGCCATCTAACTTTGGTTACTATCTCAAAACGTCGAGAAGAGGCGGTTAGACGGTAATCCTGAAGAATCTCAATCTCTTCATAACGACGTACCACTCTCAATGCTGCCCGAACCGGACCTTGCTCAACGATTTCCGGCTCAGCCAAGGCTAACAGTTCGGTTCCCTCATCGGTATAGGTTCCGTCGATATCCCAGGCATCAAACTGACGAGGAATATCTGTGAACAACCAGAGTTGATTACCGCGATCGGCCAAAACCTCACGCTGGAAAGTCTTGTCATACATTGACTCCAAGGCGCCGTCCGGCTTAAGCGTAACCCTTAAGTCCTGGTTTTCGATTTGCCGCGAGGCTATGGTAAGAGAAGGCCTTGCGCCTGTCCGCCGCGGCTTTGTCGGCTCCGAAGTTTGATCCTGATCATCCTGCGGAGGCGAGGTCGCTGCGCTCTCGGATCGAAGAGTGACAGCACTCAGTGCAGGAACATTTACGTCAGAGTCGGCCAACAACAGGCCCCCGTTCGCTAATTCCTGAGTTAACAATGGGCGCCCCTGCATGCTGAAAGCCGAAGGACCCTTACCCACGGCCATTACTTCGGCGAACAACGGCCGATCACGAATTTGCAAGTTCCAAACCAGGTACTCTGGCCCATCACTTGGTTCAGACGAACGCAATGAATCTTCTCGTAGTTTAGCTGTTTCCTCCAACGCCGCAGTCAGCTCTTTATGCGCCGCTTCATACACAGAGTGAATGCTTGAGCCCGGCAGGATATCATGAAACTGGTGCAGCAGCAGGGTCTGCCAACGAGATGCTAACCGTTCGGTAGGATAACTCCGGCCATCCCAAACAAACGCGAGTGCGGCTGCTGTTTCTGCTTCAACTAGCGCTTGTTCCAATTGCCGATGGAGCAATTTCACTTTTGCTTGAGTGGTGAATGTTGCCCGATGATACTCGAGATATTGTTCCCCTACCCAAACGGGAACGCCGGGAACGCCGTCAACTGTGGGAACGGTTGGGATCTCTTTGTAGAAGTCTGCCACTAAACCCATCTTGAGGTCCGGCAGCCCTGGACAGGTGCGCAAGCGCGAATATCGCTCCAACATTTCTTCGGAGGGACCGCCACCGCCATCTCCATATCCGAAAGATAGCAGCGTGGTGCCGTGGATCCGTTTACCAAGAAAATTCTGCCAAGTTTCACCGAGTTCTGGCGCGGTGAGCCGAGCGTTGTAACCGGTCTCCGGATTAGTGAAGCTGTGAGCCAACACTCTCGTTCCGTCGATCCCTTCCCACCAATAGAGGTTGTAAGGGAAAGGATTTCGTTCGCTCCAGCTCAGCTTATGAGTGAAAAAGAACGGGATACCGGCAGAAACCAAAAGCTGAGGTAGACTTCCATTGAACCCGAATGAATCAGGCAACCAGGCTACGTTGACCCGGCGGCCGAACCGGCTCTCAAAGTACCGTTGTCCGAACAAAAGCTGACGGACCCAAGATTCACCCGATAAAAGATTACCATCCGGTTCAACCCACATCCCACCGATCGGTTCCCAACGACCGGCCTTTACTTGTGCCCGGATCTTTTCGAAAAGCGCCGGATCATCTTGCTCGATCCAAGAATAAACCTGGGCGCTGGACTGATTAAAATGAAAGTCCGGGTACCGGTCGATCAGACCAATCACGGTGTAGAAGGTACGTCGCGCTTTTCGCCGAGTCTCTTGCAAAGGCCAAAGCCAGGCCAAGTCGATATGGGCATGTCCGGTCAGCCAAATACGGCCTTCCGCCGGGAACCGGCTCCGAGCCTCAGCCAGATCTTTACGAAACTGTTCTCTAACTTCGCGGAAACCTTGTAATTGTTCCGGGGTGAGTGGAGATGGCTTTACGGGGAACTCCCATCGCTCCCAAAGGGAAGCCAAACTCTCTTCGTTCCCATAGAAGCTCTCGGCCGAACGACTCTGGGAAATTGCGGCGAGGCGCGCCAGATAGCGTTCGGTATCGTTTCTAGGAAGGGAAATTTTGACAAACGCCCGATGCATCAGGTCCGCCAGCAATTCGACCAGCGAGTATCGGCCTCTAAGATAGTGATAACGCGCCGCGTCTAATACGGACGCGAGATCGTCATAGAGGGAGCGAACATCTCTTTCCGGAACCACTACGGCTGCCAGGTCCACGCAAGGCCGGGCGCTCGGTGTCCCAAATAGTCCGTGAGAAACCGCTTGAGCGCTAAAGCGCAAGGTTTCTCCCCCATCCGCTTCGATCAATATGGGGTGTTCTTCGTGAAAGGTGTTAAGTCCAGCCAGCGGCTGGTCATTTAGAAAGAGGAGCGCTTCACCGCCTAAACGGAACCGGCAATGGACTGGTGATCCAACCCAAATTTTCGGGATCACGACGCTGAATCGAAATTCGATGGGAAGCTCCTGGATCGGCCAAGGGTCTCCGAGCCGAACGGGTTGCCAAGCAGCGTCCGCCCGAACCCGAAATTCCCCATCAGGGATCAGGTTCCAATCTCGGTCACGCCACCCACCGAGCTCCAATAAACGATTCGAGAGCCGCTTTAACGATTGCTGTAGGGGATCAGAACGAGTCACGGGAAGATATCTCACGCCATGATGGAAAGACGCAATGGAAAGAAACGAGCGTGCGAAACGGCGAATGGGCGACACGGCGATACGGCGATACGGCGATTTGAGGCGCGAAGCGCTGGTAGTCATTAGCCTAGGCTGAGTCTGCGCCTAGGTATCGGTCCAAAGAGCGGACAGCGCTGAAAGCGCGACAGAAAGCGGTAATTAGATGTTGCGGATCGCCCATTCGCCGTTTCGCCGTTTCGCCGTGTCGCCGTATCGCCGTATCGCCGTTTCGCCGTGTCGCCGTGTCGCCGTATCGCCGTGTCGCCTATTCGCGCTCGTTGCTACCGCACGGATTCGTTGTATCGATAAATGGTGCCAATCACGGAGGTTGTGCACCGACATGTTCCTCCCTCATGAAGATTAAATCCCAGATATTGGTAGCGATTAGTTCTCTGTCTATTTTGGTGGCAGCTCACGGGCAGACGCAGTTGAAGTTTTGGCTGCCTTCCTCGCTCGGCGCCCCTGAAAAGGCGGCTTATCAAGCCGCGGCCGACGAATTCTCCAAGAAGAATCCTTCTATAAAGGCAAACGTCGAACCAATGCCGGGTTCGGAAACAGACGTCGCCAAGCTGATGACGGCTGTCCGTAGCGGCGCTGGTCCAGACCTGGCTGTGATCGATCGCTTCACGGTGGCCCAACGCGCGGCTGCCGGTTTGCTGACCGATTTGACGCCGCTGATCAAGAAAGAGGGAAAAGATCTCAGCCAGGAATATGCGGAGCAGCCTTGGCAAGAAGTCACTTATCAAGGCAAAGTTTATGCCCTGCCGACCGAGACTGATGCCCGGGTTCTTTTTTACAATAAGAAAATCTTGCGGGATGCCGCTATCGATTTGAACGAGTTCGATCCCGCTAGGGGTCCAATTTCACCGGATCGTTTCAAGGAGATTGCTTTCAAGTTGAACCAAACCGATGCCTCCGGCGCGTATACCCGCATCGGATTTGTCCCGTGGCTCGAACAAGGCTGGGGTTATACCTGGGGATACGCGTTCGGCGGCAATTTTTTCGATTTCAAAAATTGTAAGGTCACCGCGGACGACCCCGGCGTCGTAAAGGGATACCAGTTCTTGTATGATTGGGCCAAGTCACTGGACCCGCAAAAAACGCGTACTTTTGTGGACACCTATTGGCAATGGCCTTCCAACGGGACTCTGCCGGATGCTCAAATGCCGTTCTACACCGGCAAAGTCGCTTTCATCGTGGACGGCAACTGGCTCTTCGCGATCATGAAAGACGTAGCTCCGAACTTAGAGTATGGCGTGACTTATATTCCGGCTCCCAACGGCCTGAAAACCTCATGGTCGGGAGGCTGGTCTGTCGTAATACCAAAGGGCTCGAAGAATGCCGAGGCCGCGTATCAGTTATTGCGTTATCTGACGGGTGAAGAAGGTCAGACCTTGCTGATCAAACAGGCGTCGTCCCTGCCTACTTTAAAGAGTCTGCAAGAACGCAAGGATCTGTTCCCACCGGAATACCAACTTTTCCTGGATCTTTTACCGATTTCCAAGTCTCGACCGCCGGTTCCAGTGGGCGCGTTGTATTGGGATCAGCTGAAGACCGCGGAGGAAGCAGTTATTAGCAACAGCCAAACGCCGGAGGCTGCTTTGAAAGCGGTAGTGGATGAAGTCCAGCCGCAGATGGATCGGTTCTGCAAGTAGTTAAATCGTACTCGTCCTTCGTCGTCGTCCTCGTCCTCGAAACGGGGATGATGGCGGACATCGGCTCGAAGCGACTCAGGTAATCGATGAATGCCCCTAGGATCGACAAATGGAAACGATAACAGCTTCTGGACCGGTCGAACGAACTGTATCGAGGACGAGGACGACGACGAGGACGAGTACGAAATAGGACACCCTGAATGGCCGGAACGCGCAAAAAGCTCATTCGCGGAGATACCCGTAACCTTCTATACGGCCTTCTGTTTATCAGCCCTTGGATTATCGGCTTTTCCGTTTTCCTGGTCTATCCCGTGCTCTCCAATTTCCATCTGGGGATGACCCAATACTCCGGATTCGGCGCACCCGAATGGATCGGGTTCCAAAATTACGTTACGCTGTTCAAGGATCCGCTCTTCTGGACGTCGCTCTACAACACTTTCTACTATGTAATATTGGCAGTGCCGTTGGGGGTAGTCGTTGCGATCGGCTTGGCGATCGCGATGAATCAAAAAGTCCGCGAAGTCCGTTGGTATCGGGTGATCCTCTATCTGCCGAGCGTGGCGCCGGTCTTTGCACTGTCGATGATGATGATTTGGCTATTAAACCCTCGTTTCGGCCTGTTTAACTATATCCTAAGCTGGGCGCACATCCCGGCAATTAACTGGCTAGGTGATCCCCACTGGTCAAAACTCGCTATTGTCCTAGTGGCTCAGTTTGGAGCCGGGCATGTTGGCCTGATTTTCTTAGCCGCCTTGCGTGCTATTCCGCCTAATCTCTACGATGCCGCTTCCTTGGATGGAGCCAGCCAATGGCGAAAGTTTCGTCACATCACTCTCCCCTTACTAACCCCCACTATCTTATACGATATCATTATTGGCCTCGGTCTAGGTCTCCAGGTCTTTGCGCCCGCCTATATCATGACCCAGGGCGGCCCGTTGAACTCTACGATGTTCACCGCTCTCTACATCTATAAAAACGCCTTCGAATACAATCAGGTTGGAGTAGCGGCGGCGGTGTCCGGGATCCTCTTCATCATCAACGCGACCCTCGCGATTGTTATTTTTTGGTCTTCCAAGTACTGGGTTAACTATCATCTCGAATAATGGAAGCTTTCATACGGCCATTGAGTACACGGTTTCTGTTTGAAGCGCGACAACAGCTGGCGTCACGTCTGTTTTTGATTGTTACCTGTTTATTTTATCTGTCGCCCATGTACTGGATGGTGGTCACGGCCTTAAAATCGGATACCGAGCTCGCCAAATTCCCACCAACGCTGTGGCCGCAAGAGTTAGTCTGGAAGAACTTCGATCAAGCAACCAAGACATTCCCGTTTCTCCCGTATCTGGGGAATACCATCTTCTATGCGGCCATCACCGTGATCGGCAGCGTCTTGTCGAATTTTATAATTGCTTACGGCTTTTCTCGAATCAAGTGGCCCGGACGGGATCTGCTGTTTTATCCGGTTATCGCTTCCATCTTCATCTTCGTGCAGTTCCCGGTTAACCCGATTACCATGGTACCGATGTTTTCTTTTTTTGCCGGGCTAGGGCTGGTTAATTCGTTTCTGCCATTAGTGCTGCCCCCATTCTTCGGGAATCCCTTTTTTATTTTCCTTCTTCGGCAATTCATGTTGCAAATCCCGACGAGTTTATCGGAGGCAGCACGATTAGACGGCGCCAACGAGTTTCAAATCATGGGACGCATCATTTTACCGTTAACTCGCCCGGCACTGGTCGTGGTCGCGTTGCTAGCCGGTGTCAACGCCTGGAACGATTTCTTAGGACCTCTGATTTATCTACAGAACGACAAACTGTACACGCTCTCACTCGGTCTCACGTTTTTCAGAACGATGCATCGGATTGAATTCAACCTGATGATGGCAGCATCTTGTCTGGTGGTTTTACCAGTCATTGTGGTGTTCCTCTGCTTTCAGCGGTTCTTCCTGGAGGGGGTGACGTTGGGATCGGGCAAGTGAACTGACCGTGTGCTTAATGCTTCGGTGTGAGAAGTGAGAGGTGAGACGTGAGACGTGGTATACCATGTTTCTGACGGAGGGGCGTTGCATTCGGCGTTCTTTGCTCGCACGCATCACGACGCCTGGGACCGATGAATAGTTAACACGCTCGGAAAGACGCGACGCCCTGGGGCCCGGCGTTCTTAACGGTCTGAATCTTGGAAGCGTATTATTGGCTCGAATCGAGTGGAAAATTGTGCCGTTTATTGCAGTCGGAAGCACGGCATAAGGACCCTTGAAGTCCGAGGAGTTGACGTGCTCCGTACTATAGGTGTGCCACGCCTTTCGGGGCGTCGCGTCTTTCCGAACGTGTTACCTGTACGCAGTTACCCGGCGTCGACACCCGCGCGAGCTAACACGAGAAATGCAACGCCCCTACGAGTTGGGTAGAGCATCACCCAATCGCCAATCGTTTCTTTCAAAAAGCGCTAATCGCCGGTTGGTACGATCCCGGCGTTCTCGACCATCAGGATCACGGTGCGTTCGAGCGAACGGGTACGATGCAACACACCTTTAGGGACGACGAACCCTTGTCTCGGTCCAAGGCCGACGGTGCGACCTTCCAGGTCAATGGTCAGCTCGCCTTCGACCACATAAAAGAATTCATCATCGTTGTCATGCTTGTGCCAGTGGTATTCTCCCTGGATCACACCAACACGCACCACTGAAGCATTAACTTGGCAAAGGGTTTGGTTGAACCAAGGAACATGCGCATCCGCGACTTTCTTCTCGTCGACTGTCTCTAGCGGTCCATGTAAGACATTAAGTCGCGTATCATAAGGGAAATCTTTGACGTCGCTCATTTGTAGCGACTCTAATGTGAGACGTGAGAGGTGAGAAGTGAGAAGTGATTGGTATCGCAACCTGCTAAACCAATTGGTAACGGCTCGACGCGTTTATCGGTCTAGCAATTTTATTTAACAGTTGAAAACTGATCGCACTGCGAAACCTTTCGTTCTTTTGGCAACCGGCACACCAATCACCTTTCACGTCTCACTTCTCACCTCTCACTCTCAATGATCCGTCCTCGGCTTCTGACAATCCTCGGTTACGCCGCAATGATGAGCTTGGCGATCGGCGTCAATCTGTTGCCGATCTTTCTGACCAGCTTCAGTGCTAGCTTTGGCGGTGCGAGCGGTCTGAGCCAAGAGCAACTGGGGAGGTTAGGGGCGTTTTCGTTTGCCGGCCTGGTATTTGGTATCTTGCTCGCTGGGCCGCTGGCGGATAGATGGGGCGCAAAGATCTTTGCCATCGCCGGCAATGCCGTCATGGCGGCGAGTCTCGTCGGCATGTCGATGGCGCCCGATTACTGGACACTAAGTATCGCGGTATTCTGGCTCGGTTGTGGCGCGGGCATTCTCGACATGGTCCTTAGCCCGGTGGTCTCAGTGCTTAATCCGGAACGAAGATCGGCCGCTATGAATTGGTTGCACTCCTTCTACTGCGTTGGCGCGGTGGTAACCATTCTGGCGGGCACCGTGGCGTTACAACTGGGAGTGGGATGGAGGCACGCCTCTCTTTTGCTATTGCCGTTGCCACTCGCTCTCCTCATCACGTTTGGATTTCTTCATTTTCCCGAACTGGTCCACGAATCCGAACAGACTGGGCGGTCACCAATGAGGGAGTTGCTAAGAGAACCGTGGCTGTGGGGTTGCTTGATCGCAATTTTCTTGGGCGGCGCTACCGAACTCGGAATGGCGCAATGGTTACCTGCTTATGCCGAGACGTCGCTAGGTTTTCCAAAATGGATCGGTGGCGCAGCTCTCCTCGCTTTCTCGGTCTTAATGGCGGCCGGCCGGATGGTGGTAGGTTCAATCGGAACACGGGTTAATCCTTTCGTGGTGCTGGCCTGGTGCTGCGCTTCGTCCGTGCTTCTCTTTCTCCTAGGATCCTTCTTAATGGTTCCAGGTTGGGCGTTAACCGCCTGCATCATTGTCGGCTTCACCGGAAGCGCGCTTTGGCCCACGGTACTCGCCGTTTCTGCTGATCGTTATCCTACCGGAGGAGCCACTATGTTCGCGGCCTTAGCAGCAATGGGAAATGCAGGCGGCATCCTTATGCCTTGGATTGTTGGTTGGATCGGTGACTTGGTTAACCTGCACTGGGGCTTAGCGGTATCGACATTGGCACCGCTTTTGATGTTACCGCTCGTGCTGCTCTTGAAGAGAACAAGAACGGTAAGTTGTAAGTTGTAGGTTTTAGGTTGGAAGTTGTAAGTCGCGCGGACGCAACGTCTAACCTAAAACTTAAAACCTATAACTGCTTGCACGATTTGGGCGACGCTTGGCCGATAGGCGTTCTCAAGGATCGGTGAAAAAGGAACCGGGACATCTGGGGAAGCTATTCTGACCACCGGCGCTTTGAGGTACGCGCTGAATCGTTCCTGGATGCCGGCGGCAATTTCTGCGCTGACGCCGCCGGTTTTGGGACCTTCCTCAACAATGACAACCCGGCCCGTTTTCCGAATCGATTCTCCGATGGTTTCAAAGTCGATCGGTGAAAGACTACGCAGATCGATCACCTCCGCATCTACTCCCTCGCCGGCAAGCTTTTCCGCTGCATCCAGACTGAAGTGCAGCATCAATAACCAAGATAAGATTGTGACCTGAGAGCCGGTCCGGCGAACCGCAGCTCGGTCAAGCTGTACCAGATAATCGTGATCCGGAATTTCGCTGGTGGCATCGACGGCGCCTGATTCGGTGCGGGCCCCTTTGGAGCCGTAGAGGAGCTTATGTTCGAAGATCAAGACCGGGTCATTATCCCGGACCGCCGATTTTAATATCCCCTTGGCGTCATAAGCATTCGAGACAGCGACCACTTTCAACCCGGGAACTCCCGCGAAATAACGCTCCATGCTTTGAGCGTGCTGGGAACCACGCCCCGTTGCCCCGACCGGAGCTCGCATGACTAACGGGACCTGGCAAGCCCCGCCGGACATATACCGCATTTTTGCGGCATTGTTGATGATCTGATCGCTCGCTAGAAAGAGGAAATCACCATATTGAACGTCAGCGATAGGTCTCATGCCCATCATCGCGGCGCCAACGGCGATTCCGAAAAACCCGAGCTCAGCGATCGGAGTGTTAATCATCCGGTCGGGAAATCTTTTTTCGAGGCCAAGAGTAACCGTAAATGCGCCACCCCAACCGCCTGGTACGGCGATATCTTCGCCAATACAGAAGACCGTTTCATCGCGTTCCATTTCCTCCGCGATAGCGTCCCGTAGTGCTTCAGCGATCGCTTGTCGTTTCATGGGGCGGTTAAATCGTTCTCGTCGTCGTCCTCGTCCTCGAACGATCGGCAACGCGCGTTGATTCGCAGAGCCGTGGAGAGCCAACCTGAGTGGCGCTTCCAATCGGACACGCTACCTGAAATCTTGCTCCGATTCCGTTTGAACGCCGCTCTCGAGGACGAGGACGACGACGAGTACGAGAACGACACTCAGCTTGCATACACGTCGGTTAGCAAATCAGACAGCACAGGTTTAGGCGCCGTCTTGGCTTTCTCAACGGCACGCTCGATCTCATCGTCGATTTCTTTTTGGATACGATCGAGATCATCCAGGTCTGCGTTACCGCCAACTAACAAGGCTTGAGCAAACCGGGTAATTGGATCGTTTGCCGACCAAGTGGCTCGCTCTTCTTTTGGTTGATAATGGCAGGGGTCCCGCCGGGAATGGCCGGTCCGGCGATAGGTTTGGAGCTCAAGCAAAACCGGTCCCCGCCCAGATCGACATTCCTCTGCCGCCTGGGTGGCTGCTTCGTAGACCTCCAGCACATCATTACCATCGACGGTCTCACCGCGAAAACCGTAGCTGGCGGCTCGATCGGAGACTCTGGTATTCTTCATGACCTGATCGATGCGGGTAGACGCACCGTACAAGTTGTTCTCGCAAACGAACAATACCGGCAGACTCCACAGCGCCGCCATGTTTAGCGCCTCATGGAAGGCACCTTCAGCCACAGCACCGTCGCCAAAGAAGCAAGCGACAATCTCTTTGGTTTTTCGCAGCTTAAAAGCCAGCGCCATTCCCGTAGCCAAGGGAATCCCTCCCGCCACGATGGCGATCGCCGGCATCATCCCTTTTTCCAGATTCCCAATGTGCATTGAGCCTCCCTTCCCTCTGCAACAACCGGTAACCGCGCCAAACAGCTCATCTAACATTTCTTGGACGGTCAACCCTTTAGCTAACGCATGCCCATGCCCGCGAAAGGTAGAAGTAATAAAGTCGTCTGATCTGAGCGCCGCACAGACTCCCACCGCGGTCGCTTCCTGCCCCTGGCATTGATGGATCGTTCCCGGCATGATGCCTTCTAGAAAGAGCGCTCTAACCCGGTCTTCGAACTGCCGAACTAACACCATCCTCTCGTATAGACTGAGCAAAAAATCACGATGGTAATTAATCTCACCGCCACCACGGCCGTTGCCTGTAACCGGCATACCGGAGGCCGCCCGGGCGTCGCCGATAACCGCAAGCAGGTCGCCGGCCGAGGCTTCACCACCGGCCGCCACCAACTGTTGGAGCAAAGTCCCAAAACCAAGCGCCTCCACCTCCATCGTCGCTTTGTCAGTCTCCACTTCGACGACGGCTTGGCCGCGCTCAACAAAATCCCCCACTTCAACCAACCACCGGGTTACTTTGATCGGCGAGCCGGTGGTCGAAAGGTCCGGCATTTTGAGGTTCATGCCGGGCTCGGGTTAGCTAAACGTTCAGGACTCATGGCGAGCGGCTGTTGTTGGATCAGCCGATGGGCGTCCGCCGCGGGCAACACGCCATCGGTGGTACCGATCGCCCGAGTAGCGGACGCTCCCAGGGCACTCGCATACATCAAACTCTCAGGAAAGTCCCAGTCGTTAACAATTCCGGTGATTAAACCACTGGCAAACGCGTCGCCGGCTCCTGAAGGATCCACGGTCTGCCCAGGATAAGAGCCACAACGCCAACACTCATCCCCTAGAACCCCCAGTGATCCCCGCTCACCCAGCGTCACAACTACCCCATTAGCTCCCCAGCTTCTTAAAACTTGCATCGCCTCCCATGGGTCGCTCCGGCCGGTCAAAGCGGCGGCCTCCGTGTCGTTTGGTAGAAACCAATCGATGTACGGCAACAGATTTTGCACTTCCGGCGCATAGACGAATCCCTTGGGTAGAACCACATCGACTACTGTAACTACCTCGTGTTCGCGGCAGAAACACAACAGGGTTAGCAGTTCGTCCAGCTGGATGCCAGGCATGGCAAACAACCCACCTAAATAGAACAGGTCCAACTCAGCTAACCAATCACCATCAATATGGTAGACCGAAAACGCCTGATTTGCGCCGAAGGTGTGGATATAACGGCGATCCTCCCCTTCCACTAACAAAATGATCGTTTCGCTAGTTGGATAACAAGAGGTCTGCACTAGGCGATCACAATTTAATCCGGCTGTTTGCAAAGCCTTTATCAAGGTCTCACCGGCCGCATCCCGGCCAACGCACCCAACTAAATCAACGGAGAGATCTTGTTTACGGAGATCGATGGCAACATTAGCCGCGCACCCACCTGCTTTGGTTTTGATGGCGTCGACCGCTACCAATTCTCCGGCTCGCGGCAACGCGGGAAACGGGCCGCAAAACGTGTCTTTTACCAGAATGCCGCCGCAACCGATCCTTTTCATAAGCTAGTTCGCCTTTCCACAACAACCGAGTAATTCGATCCGTTCCAAAACCGCGTCGCGTACAGCCAACCGTCCCGCTATCATCACGTCGTGTTCACCCCCCATGCCCAAAAGCTCATGAGGGTTGTCCACGTCGGCCTCGCAAGCGAGGCAGCGCTCCAATGCTTCAAGGTATCGTTGCTTCAAGTAGGTACCGTAGTTAACCTTGGTAACTCCTAGCCTGATCGCCTCGCGAATCGAACTGGCAGGGATGCCGGTACCACCGTGTAGGACCAGTGGTTTATTAGCGCGTTCACCGATCTGAGACAGTCGCTTAAAATCAAGCTCTTGTTGGCCTTTCGTCAAAACATGGACATTGCCAACACTCACCGCCAAAAGATCGACCTTGGTATCCTCAACGAATCGACCAGCCAGCTCCGGATCGGTTAGGAAGTCTCCGTTTGTGACTCCGGGGATTCCGAAGGGCAAGTGGCCAACCTCAGCTTCTATGGCGGCACCGTGGCGATGGGCAAACTCAGTTAGGGTTGCCACTCTCCCCCGGTAGTCCTCATAGGTTGCGCTGGCATCCGCCGGCATGACCAGATTGAATCCGGCCAGGACTGCGTTGCGCACCCAGTCGTCATTCGGACATTCGTTAAAGATGAGTCCACACGGGACGCGCGCATCAGCCGCCCCCGCTTTTCCTAACTCGGCGTAACAACGAATACGCTCCGTTAGTTTGCGGCCCGGGCGGCTCAAGAACTCACCGTTGAATCCGATAATAATCGGTGAGCCTGTCATTTCAGCGGCGTCAAGCACACCCTGGAGCGATTCCAAATTCCAGCTCTCGAAATATCCCAACGCGTATTGATTTTTACGCGCGTGCCGGATGAGCTCGCTAATGGGCCAAAGCGACATAATCCGCCTCCAAATTGGTGACCGCAGCGACGTGAGCCGTGATTCCTGCGCGCCGTACCGCCGCGAGATCAGACTCTTTTATCCATTCATCGGTTACGACGTGATGAATTTGCGAGATATCGAGCACTTTGCTGAGTGCGCGCACCCCGAATTTTGTGTGATCGACAAGCAGAACTGTCTGCGCAGCCCTGCCGGCCATAACCTGTTTTACGCGGGAGGTCGCAACCGCAGATTCGTAAGTGCCATCCTCGGGCAGAAAACCTTTTGTACTAAAGAAGGCCTGGTCGATTAGAAAAGACTTCGCCATTTCATCTGCTTGCGGCCCGGCGAACGAGAGAGTGATCGGATCGTATTCACCACCGATCCCAATGATCGTGTTGTTGCCTTTACTGAGCTCCAAACAGGTCAAGGCGGAGTTCGTCAGGATAGTGAGCCCGGTTCGCTGAACCGCGATAAGCCTTGCCAGGGTCAGGTTGGTGGTGCCGCCATCAATGAAAATGGTCTGATGGTCTCTGACGAGTTCGAGCGCTTTCGCCGCAATGGCACGTTTTTCGGATTGGTGGCTGGCGATTCGTTCTCGAACGCTGTTCTCGTACAGATATGGCGCAGCGCTGGCTTGTTGTATTCCGCCCACAGTCTTAATAACTCTTCCCAGGCGCACCAGTTCATCGCAATCTCGCCGAACCGTCATCGTGGAGACTTGGAGCACTTCTGCCAGGGTGACATAGGTGGCGCTTCCTTGACGATCGACCAGGTCAAGGATCAAGGATGCTCGATTTTCCAGACGTTTAGGAGAGGACAAGGCTCGATTGGTTACTGTGATTTATTCACAGAAGCAACAGAATATATGTGATATTTTCACACGTTCGATTATCCCGAAGGGATGAAAGGACTCAGCCCCCGGGGTTTCAACCCAGGTGGCGGATTTAAAGGAGCCCGCCCTCACAAGGGGCGGCAGAAATGGGTGTTATCACGCCCACCGATCCGTCGGCGACAACCCGTGGAACCTTCTTATTCCGCCCTTTCCGGGCGGACGTCTTTTTTTGTTGCACCCGGGTTTAAAATCCCGGGCTGAGTCCTTGCATCCCTTCAGGATAGAGTTTTCAGGCAATAAATCGCTTGGCGAGCGTCTCTCATAAGTGTGCGCCGATAGCATCCGAACAACGTTCCTCTACGATAACGTTTGATAGACCAATCACAGCGCGAAGATCGCTGACATTTTAACCTCTTTGGGATGTATTTTTGCCATTCCGCGACTAGCCGACCGATCGGTCAAGCTTGATTATGCACGAATTTGAGTTCAATTACGTCCCCGTCCTATTGATGTGAAAAAGCAGGACCAGCAGTTTTTGTCGATGTAACCGCTAACGGGGCCGTTTTCGATGGAAGAAGTCATTCTCAGCAAGGTCTGTGTATTGGTAACCGCCGCTTTCTTGCTCACACTCGTACCTGGCTTTCGGCGCCCTGACCGCTCATTATTATCGGTGCGAGACCGGGGAACGGCTCTACTGGTGTTCCTTTTGCTCGGCTTCTTGGAGGAGGCCGTTGTCCGGGAAACCGGGTGGTTCAATCAACGGATCGTTGCGGTCTGTGCGGCTGGTCTGGTTGCCGGTCCTGTGGTCGGGCTGATTGTTGGCATCGTAGTCACCTTGTTAGCGGTAGCCTATGACGGGTTGCCCCTCGCGACGATCGGCGTATCCATGTTGGCCGGCGGATTGGCCGGTGGCTTGCTGCAGCGATGGCGTCCCAGAATCGCCCAGAGTCCCTGGGCAGGATTTTTGCTCACATTGGCAGTGTCGTGGTTGCGTGATGGATTGCTTTTGTTATTCGCTCCCAGGACGGTCTTGGCCGCTCACGCCTGGCACCAGCTCGGGGTGGCGCCGTTTATCCAGGGGCTCGGAACCGCGCTCATCCTAGCCATTGTTGCGCAAGCTCGCCAACGGGACGACCAGGCGCGAGCAGCAGCTTCAGCCGAAGTGCGTGCCATGCAGGCGCGCATGAATCCCCATTTTTTATTCAATGCTTTAAACGCCTTAGCCGCGCTGGCAACCGTGGCGCCACGGGAAGTGCCCCGTGCAGTTGGCCGGTTGCGCAAGTTTCTGCGCGCGAGTTTTGATCAGCCGGAACAAGCTTTAGTCCCTTTAGAAGAAGAGCTAGCGGTCGTGCGTGCCTATCTCGATATCGAGGCGCTCCGCATAGGCAATCGATTGCGGCTGGAACAAACGATCCAAGCCGGTCTGTCGAACGCCCTACTACCACCCTTCTCGCTACAACCGATCGTGGAGAACGCGGTGCAGCATGGGCTTCACTCCACGCCCCAAGCTGGTCGCCTTGGCATTGCGATTGGTGCAGTCGGGGAGTACCTCGAAGTGAGCGTTAGTGATGACGGACGAGGCGTGCCTTCGGCTGACGTGGAAAAGATCTTTTTTGGCAATCGTTCCGAAGTCCACGCCATGGCGTTGCTCCGTCGCCGGTTACAGGGATTGTATCATACCTCGTTCCGCTTGGAGGTTCGCAGTGAACTAGAACACGGGACCACCGTAACGATGCGGATTCCCCTGCGAAGAGGCTCTGGGGCTCCGCAAAAATCCGCCGACGATACGGTCTGTGATTTTTATCACTTCGCGCCGCGTTAGGAATGTTGGTGTGAAAGAAACCTTTTATCCGCCAGGGAGAAGGCGCGCGTCCTCGCGCGCCGGGAAAGCGTTCCCAACGTTGAGGCGTGTTTAAACAGTCGATCATTCAATGCGATGAGGCTCGGGCGACACCGGATCGCGGGAACGCGATCCCTCTCCGCCCTGGAGCCCGAACCACCTAGAAGGAAAACAAATCGCCGACTATTCGGGCAAGAATTACGGCAACTCGAACAAGGACGGCGGATTTTTGGGAGAATCGGTGTCTGTTTTGGTTTGGCCCCTGTTCAAATGAGCAACCCGGCGGTTTTGGTAACGCAGATGATAATCGGCAAGATTTGCGTCTTGGTGACCGCCGCGTTTGTGCTCACGCTGGCTCCCGCCTTCAGATCCGATCGATCGCGACTCTCATTCCGTGATCGGGGCACTGCTCTACTCGTGTTTCTTGCGCTCGGCCTGGTTGAAGAGGCAACCGTGCGGCAAACCGTCTGTTTTAATCACCGGATCGTTGCCGCATGTACGGCCGGTCTCCTGGCGGGACCGACGGTAGGGCTGACAGTCGCTGGATTCGTAACTTGGCTAGCCGTGGCTTATGACGGCTTCCCCTTGCTGAGTATTGGAATTTCAATGTTGTTTGCGGGCTTGGCCGGAGGATTGCTGCAACTGCGGCGACCAGATTTGGCGGCGAATCCTTTGACCGGGTTTGGCCTGACATTCTTGGTGACGTTGATACGCGATGCGCTGCTTTTTTTCTGGCCGATTTTATCTCCCTCGACACCAGTCTCGCTCGGACACTTGCTACTCGCTCCCCCGCTACAAGGTCTGGGAACGATGCTAGTGTTGGCGGTGATGGCACAGGTCCGGGAACACGACGACCAAGTGCGCGCTGCCGCTTCGGCTGAGGTCCGCGCTCTCCAGGCCAGAATGAATCCCCACTTTCTTTTTAACGCACTGAATTCGCTGGCGGCATTGGCAACCATTTCTCCAAGGGAAGTTCCCGCAGCCGCGGGGCGGCTACGTCAATTTCTACGCGCCAGTTTCGATCAACAAGACCGGACACTGGTCCCCGTGACGGAAGAGTTGGCCGTAGTGCGTGCGTACCTCGACATTGAGGCTTTGCGATTCGGCAACCGATTAAAAGTGGAACAATCAATTGATCCGGCCGCAACTGACACGGTGGTACCGCCTTTCTGTCTTCAACCTTTGGTTGAAAACGCGGTGTGACACGGCATCCAGTCATCGGCTGGCGCGGGCAATCTAAAGCTGGTTGTGCGTCCGGTAGATAGCTGGTTAGAGATGAGTGTCACGGACGACGGCAAAGGAGTGCCGGCTAGCGAAATCGAGAAAGTATTCTTTGAGCAACGCCCCAGAGCCCATGCCCTACTCTTGTTGCGCCGGCGTTTGCAAGAATTGTTCGGCCATTCGTTTACTTTTGCCGTCTCCAGCGAGGTCGGGCTTGGAACTACCGTTACCGTACGCATTCCCTTGCAGCCTCCTTATGAGGTCGTGGGTAGATCGTTGGAGCAATTCGTTACTGAAGATGGTGAATTAGCACCTAGTGTCCTGTCCCATAAATAACATGGCTTTCGTTGCAATCAAAATGGGCCGCCGGCAAGGCGCGAGGAGTGGAGCATATCTGAATCGATACGTGACCGACGAGCAACGCAGCCGCCGGCGAAAGCCATGCTATTTATGGGACAGGACACTGAGTTAGGAGTCTGGTTAAAATGTGGATTCGGATTCGCGCTGTTATCATTGAGGATGAACCGTTAGCTGCTCAGTATCTCGCGACTTTATTAGACGAGACTTACCAAGTCGAGGTTGTGGGTACCGCTACCGATAGCGAGACCGGTCTGCAGCTCTGCGGCGATCTGCGGCCAGATGCAGCTTTCGTGGACATCAACCTGCCAGGTAAAGACGGCGTATCGCTGGCAACCCAGCTCGCTATGCTTCCTCAGCCGCCCCGTTTGGTGTTTACCACAGGAAACGCTAGCCGCGCGACGGATGCCTTCAGGTTGGAGGCGGTCGATTATCTGTTAAAGCCGCTGGATCCGGACCAGGTCAACGAATCGATTCAGCGTTTATTGGCTCACCTGCGCCCGTTCGAGGCCGACAGTCGATCGATTAACGCCCTAGACGATCCCAAAACATTCGAAAAACTGCGTTCTGCCGGGGCATCTAGCGAACTGCTCCCAGTTAAGGATACCGATCGGGATCGCATTCGTTTGCTAGCCCGCCGAGAGATCGCTGCTGTTCTGCGACGAGACCGCCGGACGTGGATACATACGGTAAGAGAGGAATTCGCAACCTACTACCCTATCGCAGACCTAATGTCCTGGTTAGGGACCGAGCTTTTTATTCAAATTGCCCGTCATGCAGTAGTCAACCTGCAAGCAATAGAACAGGTCATTCATTATGGCGACCGTCTCTATCGGGTCCGGTTACGGGACCGGGCCAACACGGAAATAACGGCTTCGCGCACCGGAGCAACGCGGCTTGCAGCCGTATTAAAGGTTCAGCGCTAGCAAAGTCGGATCGGGGAGGGCGCGCGTCCCCGCGCGCTTCGAACATGGCTAACCTATAGACCTTACCCGCGCCGTTGACAAACTAACGCGCACAGCTCCGCGAACAACGGTTCGCGAGGACGCGATCCCTTCCGGCGTCGGTTCGATCTATCACGCCAGGTACATCCAGTCCCTGACGTCAAAATCGGTTTCCTTCTTCCACAGAAAGCTCGCTCCCCGGGACCCACTTTTCCAGGCCCATGCCGGACACTCGGCTTCCAGACACAATGCCGCCAGCAAACTAACATCTTGGCCTGCCTCCGCTTCCCCGGTCTCTTCCTCTTGCGGCACCAAGTTCTCGGGCACGAAGTAATTTACTCCAGCCGCGCACAAAAGGACCCAAGCATCTTCTTCGGTAAAGTTTTCCAGGATGGCGAGCAAACTCTGAAACAATTGCCGGATAAAGGTCATGGAAAGCCTGCGTTAAGTTGTACAGTAACAGACTATCAATTGTCGTGGAAGACGCTTTCCTTGTTCCGGTTGCCGCAACGTCTGTTCGAACGGTGCGATCGGTTCACCGTTCGCGGTTAGCGGTTTGCAGTTTGCGGCACGACCACTGGAACTTGTCGCGCCCGCAGTCGTACCGCGGATGGGGCAATGGGACTTGCGTACGTTGAACTGTCAACGGCGAATTGCGAACTGTGAACCGCAAACGGTAAAAGTGTCCGTTTGGACGCGAAAAACGGCAACTGAGTCGGAATGGGTGGTTCGCCGCTCGGTTTGATGTCTAATACAGGTCACCCGCCAGGTCTGCCGCGGCGGAAGCGGGCACGGGCATGGCTTAGCGAAGCACCGGTTAGTTACACCGAGCCCGCTAGGATAGTTAACCTCTAAATCTAACATTCAGTTGCATCTTCATGAAAAAACTCGCTTCTTCGGGCGGCCGTCCCTTCTGGTTTGGCCTACTAACAGTAAGTCTTACCTCGGTTGGCCTATTATCAGGTACGGCATTTGCGCAGAAGTACCAAGAAACGAACTTGGTTGCCAACACTAGCCAGTCCGGGGTAACCACGGTTGATCCTGACCTGGTCAATCCTTGGGGCCTGCTCCAGTCATCAACTAACTTTGGTACATTCAGCCATAGCATCATCGTTGGCCAATTCGGTAGCGGCGAGATTCTCGCATTCAACTCGGTCACAGGTGAGTTCCAAGGCAAGCTGGAGGATCAAAACGCCAATGCCCTCAGCATTCCCGGGCTCTGGGACCTTGCGTTTGGCGCAGGAAACGCCAATTCCGGAGCTCCAAATCAGCTGTTATTCAACGCGGGCTCTGACCAAGGCAAAGCCGGCTTGTTCGGATTCTTTGCACCGGTCGCTTCCGATTTAGCCCAGGGGAATGACCAGTAGGCTTAGCGGTTAGGGGTTCGCAGTTAACGGCTAGCGGTTGGCGCTGCAGTTGGCTGCCAACCGTTCTGCTTGTTTTCGATAGCACGTTAAGTTGCAAACGATCGTGGCTACGACGAGGCTATTTTCGATACGCCGCAATGCCAACCGCCCATGGCTCCAACCGCAAATTGCCAACAGCAAACTGTCAACCGTAAACGTCTCGTTAGTTAGACCGAAAGTTCATGACCGACCCACGTTTTATCAGCCCTTCTTCTAGTTTAATCAGACTTGATTACAAGACGCTTTGGCTAGCCACGCTAGGAGGCGTTCTCGAGTTTTACGATTTCATTATTTTCGTCTTTTTTGCGACTACCATCGGTGAGCTAACGAAGTACGGTTGGCGCATCGCTTTTCTGCTGGGCGGCATCTTTGGGCTGATTTCCGTTTATCTTCGCCGTCTGTTGTCAGAAACACCCGTTTTCGAAGAGTTGAAAGCTCGCCAAGCGCTGACCGCCGAGCTACCGCTAAAGGCGGTCATACGCGATTTCCGTCCGGCAATAATCCTTTCCGGGTTACTGACCTGGTTCCTCGCTGCCACCATCGTCGTCACGATCTTAATGACCCCTGCCTTGCTCGAGAAAGGCTACCATGTGCCGCGGCTGGAGGCGTTGCAAGCGAACTGCCTGGCCATAGTGTGCCTGTGCCTGGGGACTACTTTGGTAGGGTGGCTCACGGATCGATTCGGGCCCGCTTGCGTGTTGCTCGTCGGTTGCCCAGTGCTCGGGATTACGGCCTATCAACTGTACACCACTGTAGGAACGAACCCTGCGCTACTCATGCCCCTCTATGCGGTCGTCGGTCTCACGGTCGAAGTTGTAGCGGTGGTGCCTTATATCATGATTGAGGCATTCCCAGCTCCGATCAGATTCACCGGGGTTTCATTTTCTTATAATATTGCCTATGCCGTTTTTGGCGGGCTCACGCCGCTGCTTGTGTCGTGGATGCTCTCCTTCGACCATCTAGCTCCAGCACACTATATCGGGGCGGTCTCTCTTCTTGGTTTCGGCATTGGGATTTTTCTATTTTCGATGTCTCGCCGGACACATTGAGCGCCACGCAGCTGTTCCTCCCGAACTTCTCTCTGGACCAAAGTGACAGAGCTAAGCCGCGACGTAGCCCCGCGGCCGCGGGATAGTCGGGAGCTCGTCCCTACCGATCACGAGCAACGATTGCGGCAGTTGGTATAAGTTCCGGCTACTCTCTCGCCCGGTGCGGTTAGTTGCTTCATCAACAAGCCACTAACCTATGAACATCATTTTCGAACCGACAATCGAGTCAGTACGGACCGCCAACGATCAATCACCATCGCACTCGGTTAGCACCGAGTTTTCCGAAGCCCGCCATCGGTTGCTGTTAGAGAACAGAAACGTTCCTGCATTAGATAGAACCGCAGGCGCGGTTCGAAACCGCAACGGCCAACGCCAAGTTTTCGCGGGCTCTTCCGAATTGGTCGAGGAAGCATTTTACTGGTTTCTCACTGCACCGGCGCTCGTCTACGTCGTCTACTTAGCTTTCGGTCTTTAACCACCCAAACGCCCTACCTCCTGCTCCGAGTTCAAGCCTCCACTCTTTCAGGCAATTCATCTACTGACTTACATGAATTCTAACGAGCTGTTTGCGGCAGTTCGTCTAAAAAATCCCGGTTCGACGCGTCTTTGCTGTTTATTGCGTCCATATGTTTAATAAAGAGCACGACTGTTCTTCGAGAGGACCAACCCATCGGTTCGTCGAAACGAATGGTATTCGAATGCATCTGGCTGAGCAGGGGGAAGGTCCAGTTGTACTGCTTTGCCACGGCTTTCCAGAGTCATGGTACTCCTGGCGTCATCAGCTCCCAGCGCTGGCGGCGGCAGGTTTCCGCGCTGTGGCTCCCGATATGCGCGGCTACGGTAACACGGATCGACCTGAGGCCATCGACCAATACACACTTCTTCAGCTGATTGGTGATATGGTCGGAGTGCTCGATGCTTTGGATCAGGAAA
Organism: Verrucomicrobiota bacterium; assembly: GCA_019237325.1. Taxonomy (GTDB): domain Bacteria; phylum Verrucomicrobiota; class Verrucomicrobiia; order Chthoniobacterales; family JAFAMB01; genus JAFAVN01. The sequence continues at coordinate 22,016 of JAFAHI010000484.1, forward strand.
CCGCAGTAATCGCAGGCCATGATTGGGGAGCGCCAGTCGCCTGGCATGCGGCTTTGCTCCGTCCCGATCGGTTCCGTGCCGTGATCGGGTTAAGTGTTCCTTTCATTCCCCGCGGAGAGGTCTATCCGAGCAAGAACTATCCAGAGACCGACGATGCAGTATTCTATCAACGGTATTTTCAGTCTCCGGGAGTAGCTGAAGCGGATCTCGAAAACGACGTGCGATTTACGACGCGCTCGCTTCTTTACCAAGCTTCCGGCGATGCTCCTCAGCCCGCTGTCAGATCCGAGCAACCAGGGCACGTTTTTATGATACCACGAAAAGGTGGTATGAGGGCGACTTTGGTAAATCCGACCACCCTACCCCCGTGGCTCACCGAAGCCGATGTAGAGATCTATGTGGATCAATTTAAGCGCACTGGCTATCGCGGCGGTCTAAACTGGTATCGCAACATCGATCGGAATTGGGAACTCATGGCGCCTTTTGCGAGCCTGAAGATCACCGTGCCGGCCCTTCTGATTGCCGGCGACCGCGATCTTGTGCTCGCGTTTCGCGGCATGGATCAGGTAATCGCGAATTTATTGCAAAGCGTACCCAAACTCCAAAAAACCTTGATTTTGCCGGGATGCGGCCATTGGACTCAGCAAGAGCGACCGCATGAGGTCAACGAGGCGATGCTTGAGTTTCTGCGGCGGATATAGCCATCCATAAAACCTCCCCTTGCTGGGTTCCTAGTAAACCAACGGTCACAGGACTGGTGTCAGCGCGGCGGCGGTTACCGATGACCGAAATAACCAAAAGCGAAATGAAACAACCAATTTCGGATTGGGTCCTCGCTATTGAGCCCGAGCCAAGCGGTCAAGCTACACAATCTGGTCCGGCTTTCGCTGGAAGATACCCTAGCGCCAAATTGCTTTCTGATGAAGGCAAAGTGCTGCTTTTAGCTCACTTGTACCTCGAACTGCGTCTCAATGCTGAGCAGGCACTCCGCGCCGCTCGGGCTGACATTATGATGGCGCCTAGAGCCCAAACCCACCGTCGATGGGAAGAGCAACCCCGGTAATGAATCCTGCTTCGGGCGAGCAGAGGTAAAGAACAGCCCCAGCGACTTCGTCCGACCCACCGAACCGGCCGACTGGATGGCGTTCCAGCAGCTCGCGCTGCGTTTCTTCATTACTGCGCATTTTCTCTGTCATGTCCGTCTCAATGATGGCTGCACACACTGCATTTACACGAATACCTTTGGGAGCAACCTCGAGCGCAACTGATTTGGTCAGCGCGATAACGGCGGCCTTGCTCGCACTGTAGACCACCGAACCAGCACTGGGGCGCAGCCCGAGTATGGAAGCGTTGTTTACGATCGCACCACCGCCTGAGAGCAACATGGCCGGGATCTGATGTTTCATGGAGAAAAAGACGCCGCGAGTATTGATATTCATGATGCGGTCGTAGATCTCTTCTGTAGCCGAGATTCCGCCGCGGCCTTCGCCGCCAACGCCTGCGTTGTTAAAGGCGAAATCCAGTCTGCCAAAATGTTCCTGAGTGCGGGCCACTAGCGCTGCTATCTCTGATTCGACGGAAACATCCGTGCGCACAAACAGTCCGTTGCTACCCGCTTTTTGAATGAGGGCAACGGTTTCAGCCCCTTCCGCTTCGCGCCGGCCGGCTACCACAATGTTGGCGCCACGTTCAGCGAACGCGACCGCGGTAGCGCGGCCAATGCCCGCGGTTCCGCCGGTGATCAGTGCAACTTTACCAGTGAATGACATAGAAAAGTGAGAAGTGAGAGGTGATTAGTGAGAGGTGGAAAATCAAGGGCGATGGACGATTCGTGAGCGGTGAGAGCCTGCGGCCATCGGACTCATAGGACTTATGTGAACACTGATCGCGCCGTTCGGCAACTCGACCGTTTCTCACCTCTCACGAATCACTTCTCACGTCTCACTTCTCACCTCTCACTCAGAGTGTCAGTGTGCCTCCGTCGGCTTCCCGGGTGGATTAAAATTCTTGATGCAGAGCGCTACGGCGACAGCGACCAAGGCAGGTACTATCAGACCGACGAAACAATCGAAATAGGACAAAAGCGACGCTTGGTGATTTACGATGGCATACAACTGGCCTTGGGCGCGGTTAGCTGCTTCAAGGGTCGAATAACCGCCGCGGACGAAAACAGCGCTAGCGTTATGCAACCAATCGCGATAGACGGATTTATCCGGGGTTAAATGTTGAGCCAAAATGCTTTGATGAAACTGGGCACGTTGGGCCAAGATCGTATTGGCGAAGGTGATACCGAAACTGCCGCCTTCATTGCGGAATAAGTTTGTCAGGCTGCTGGCTTTATTATTCTTGTTCAGAGGGAGATAGGAATAGGCGACTTGAGTGATGGGCACGATCAGGAATCCGAGTCCGACTCCTTGCAGCATCCGAGCGCGAGCAAAGACCCAATAGTCCGCGCTTAATGTCAGTTGGCTCAAGTGCCACATCGCTACTACCAGGATCGCGAACCCGATGAGAATCAAACGTTTCGCTCCAACAATAGGAGTCAACCGAACCACGAATGGCGCCATTAACACAATCACGATAGCGCCCGGTGTCAGCACCAATCCGGCTGTGGTGGCATCATAATTGTTCAGCGTTTGCAGCAGTTGCGGCATTAGAACGGTGGTACAAAAGAGAATAAAGCCGAATAGGAAAAAGAGGGTACAGGCAATGGCAAAATTCCGGTTCTTAAGAAGCGTTAGATCGACGACCGGATCTTTATGATTTAGTTCCCAGATGACAGCCACCACTAAAGCAATCACGGCGATGACGGTAAACGTGGTAATAAATTGGCTACCAAACCAATCATCCTCCTGACCTTTGTCCAAGACGACCTCAAGGCACCCAAAACCAAGGGCAAATAACACGATCCCCATGTAGTCTACCTTGGCACTACCGGATGCTTTGAGCCGGCGGCGCTCTTCTGTGAACGCGGGCGGGTCGGTTACCAATTGACTGGTTAGGAAGAGCGAGAGAACTCCGACAGGAATGTTGATAAAGAAAATCCAGCGCCAGGAAGAATTATCAGTGATCCATCCGCCGAGGGTCGGGCCCAAAGCCGGTGCGCAAACAATCGCCATGCTGTAAAGGCCGAACGCCGCTGCCCGCTTAGCTGGTGGGAAAGCGTCGACCAACATGGATTGCTCAGATGGAGCCAGGCCACCTCCCGCGATCCCCTGTAAGACCCGGAAGAAAATTAAGAGTTCGAGGTTTGGTGCTATGCCGCACAAAAAGGAGGCGCAGGTAAACAGTGCGACGCAAGTCATGTAGTAATTCTTGCGCCCGAACACTCGGCTCAACCAAGCGCTGAGTGGCAGGACAACCGCGTTAGCCACCAAGTAACTCGTCAACACCCAGGTGGCTTCGTCCAGACTAGTCCCTAGCCCACCAGCAATATGAGGTAACGATACGTTGGCGATGCTGGTGTCCAGCAGCTCCATGAACGTCGCCAAGGTCAGGGTCAGCCCGATCCACCATGGATTCACTGCTCGTCCGCTCGGTGTTATGTTGTGACTCATGACGGTTCTGGGTTCGAAGTTCTATGTTCGAAATTCGAAGTTGGAGTTAACGGTTAGCGGTCTGCCGCTAGCGGTGGACCGTTAGTGGTGAACCGTTGGCAGCGACGCGTACCAATCGCCTCTCACCTCTGACTGCTCACTTTTTCCAAGGATGGCGGGTGGCAGCGGTTGAGCACGATCGCTATGCGCGGCGGAGGCTCCCACATTCACTTTCGGTTCGACTGATTCACCGGCCCAGAGACGTTCCAGTTTACTGGCGGGCTCATCGAAAACGATCTTCACCGGCACCCGTTGAACGACCTTAACGAAATTGCCGGTGGCGTTCTCGGGTGGTAGAAGGGTGAACCGGCCGCCGGTTCCAACTTGGAAGCTGTCGACATGCGCCTTGAAATCATTCCCTGGGACCGCATCAACTTGAACCGACACCGGTTGGCCAACTCGCATGTTTTTCAACTGGGTCTCTTTAAAGTTAGCAATCACCCACACTTCTGGCGGTACCAGCGAGAACAGGGTTTGGCCTGGCTGCACGTAATTGCCGGGTTCGACACTCTTCTTGGTCACGCGACCGTCGAAAGGAGCGTAGATCTGAGTGTACGAAAGCTGCAATTGGGCTTGGCGTAACTGGGCCTCAGCTTGTTTTTCTTCCGCGGAGGCAGCCGAGTACTGAGCGGCCGCCAATTGAACTTGCGCTTCCTGCGAGGCGACTTTTTTTGTGTTTGATTCTACGTTAGCAAAATCGCTCTTGGCTTGAGCAACAGAAGCGTCGTACTCGCGCCGATCAATAACATGGGTCTGATAGAGCTGCTCGTTTCGTTTGAGGTCGGCTTGGGCGTTGTCTGACGTGGCCTGGGAGCTAGCGAGATCCGCTTTCGTTTGTCCTATCCCGGCCTGAGCCACATTTTGTTGTGCCTCAGCCTGGGTGAGTTTGCTCTCGGCGGATGCAAGGTTAGCCTGGGCGCTAGCTAGATTGACATCAAAGTCGCGCGGATCCAGTTCCACCAGGAGATCGCCCCGTTTCACCTCGTAGTTGTCATCAAAATGGACAGCCTTGACGTGAGCGGAAACTTTCGGGCTAACCTCGATGACGTGGGCTTCGATGGTAGCGTCGTCGGTGGTTTCAAATCCTGCGTTCAGGAAATACCAAACTGCGCCGCCTACCAACAAAGCGCCTCCAATCACGCCTAACAGCAGGAACCGGCGGGTACGTTTCGGCTTTGGCGCGGCGGCTTGTGGGCCGGTATTGCCTGCGGAAGTAGGTCGGTCTAAGCTCGGAGATTTGAGTTTCGGAGCGGAGACAGCAGCAGAGGATGCGCTCATGCGAATGGGTCCTTGTTAAAGGTTTAGGAGCGGCGCGCTTGGCGAGTCATTTCGCGAATAGCGGCCAGTGAAAAGCGGGTCACGTGATCGGCGATCTCCGCGACATTCGATTTGATGTTCTTGAAGTCGGGGTTGAGCCTCTCGATGATTGGTTGATACTGTAGAAAGTAGAGGCATTGGCTCATCACGCTTGAAGCAATCAAGCCAAGCTCTCGCTGACTGAAGCGCCCTTCAGTAAGTTCCCGTAAAGTGGGCCTCAAAAACTCGTCGCGCAGTGGGCGAAGGTTTTTCTCTACGAGCTCATCCAGGGCGGCGCTTGGATTCGCCATTTCGCGAGCCTTTAAGCGTCGCATCCAATCCGGTCTTGCGGGATCCAGCAAATAGCGGACAAAATGATGGACGATACTGCGCAGGCGGTCCTCGGGAGAGTCGGCAGCGTCAGCCATGGCGTCCCGCAGGGCGGCCTGCACGGAGCAGGCCTGCAATACCACCTTGGTATAGAGTTCGGCCTTATCCCGGAAATGATAATTGACGGCGGCGACATTGACGCCGGCTCGTTCGGTGATCGCGCGGATAGTAGCACCTTCAAAGCCTTCTTCCGCGAAGACCTCGCCGGCGGCATTGAGGATTTTCTCGCGGGTGCTTTCCTCGCTAGTATCAACCGCGATCTCGTGACGTTCTTTCGTTACCACGCTGCCAATTTCAAACAGATGTTTTAAGTTGTCAAACAGATGTTTTAAATGAGTACATGAAGCGGATGTTTAATATGCGCGTTTGAGGAGGGAGTTACAAGGGAGGGTGCGCGTCCTCGCGCGCCACCAGTCAGATGCCGCTCCGACCTGGGACTTCGCGATTAATTTTGCTGACCCCTCAGCTCCGACGACAACGGATCGCGAGGACGCGATCCCTCCCAGCCTCCGGTCAGACGCTAGCCAAGCGACACAATGACTTTGCCGGTGCGGGTGTTGGCGCCGAGGTATCGGTGAGCCGCGGCGTATTCCCCCAGCCCATCGAAAACGCGATCGATGGTGGGCTTGAGTACTCCGGAGGCTAGACCCGCTGCGATAAAGCTTTTGGCGCGTTCGACAGCAGCTGAGTTCCCGCTAATCCTTAGCTTGGGGTTTCCCGTGTAGTCGAAAACTCTGAAGCTGGGGTAAAGATTGATTCCGCGAAGAAAGCATGCTCCCAGGGGCAGCCGAGTGGTGGCATCCATCGCGCCCAAGTATCCGTACACGATTACAGAGCCGCGTCTGCGAATGGCCCAGACCAGTTCTTCCAGGCCAGGTCCGGCGACGCCGTCATAGACAACATCGGCCCCCTCACCGTCGGTGATCTCGAGAACCATTTCCTGCACATCATCAGCACCTGCTACCACTACGTGATCCGCTCCAGCTTGAAGCAGCCGGTTTCGCTTTCCCTCCGAGCGAGTAACGGCGATGCACCTGGTTCCTAAACCCTTCGCCAGTTGAATCGCAGCCATACCCATGGAAGAGCTGGCCGCAGTGATAACAACAACCTGTCCCGGCTCCATCCGAGCAAGTTCGATCAAAGCAAAATAGGCCGTAAACAGACCTAGGTTCACCGATGCGGCCTGCTCCGCGCTCAAACTCTGCGGATACACAAACAAACCATTTTCCGGGTAGACTGCCGATTCCCCATGAGCTGGATAGTCGACCAGGGAAACAGCAGGAAGAGTGGAAACCCGGTCGCCGACCTTAACCTGGTGAACTCCAGATCCCACGGATTCGATGATGCCCGCGGCATCGTAACCGATACCCGCCGGGAACATCGGTTGCTCAAAATAGGAACCTTCTCGCCAAAGGACATCGATCCGGCTAAGGCCAAGTGCCTGCATTCTCACTAGAACTTCACCGGCATCAGGTCTGCGTAATGGCGCATCCTCGACCTTCAGCACGTCGGGCCGCCCGGTCTGGTGAAAGCGGACGACTTTCGCGATCTTATCCATGGCGGCGGAGGGGGAGACAAGGCCTTGATGAACTAACATGGTAACGGATTACTATAGGGACGCACCTCGGTGACGCCTAGGCCCAGAATGGATCGTTCTGGATAACCCGAAAGGGTAAGAAGGCGTCGTCAGCGTAGGGTGCGTCCAGCGCGCAAAAGCAATCCAGGGATACGCAACGGATGGGACCTATGGGACTCATGGGACTTATAGGACAGCCGAGCGGCGCTACCTTTCACCTCTCACCTCTCACCTATTCGACGCGCTCGAGGCTTGCTCAGGGCAGGCCGCGCAGCGGCACCGGTGGACAAGAACGCCAAAGCGTCTCACAGTTTAGCCATGAAGTTCAGCGTGGGTCGGGTGATCCGGCAGACATGGGTGCCCTGTTTGGTTGGAGCCGCCGCTATAGCAGTCCTAACCATCGTTTGCGCCCAGTTGCACACGCTTTCTTCCGTGCCCGCTCTCCTTTTCATGGTCATCATTGTGTTGATCTCTCTGCAAGGACGCTTCATTCCGGCTATTTTCATTTCACTGGTTGCGATTGTTTGCCTGGACTACTGGTTTATTAAGCCTGGCTTTCCCATGGCTTCAGAAGGGACATTAGACGTTGTCGGGCTAGTTTCCTATTTGACGACGGCAATCGTTATCACCAGCTTGTTAGCTAAAGTTCGTAAGTCTTTTCGGGAGCTGCGCCGTAGCGAAGCTCGGTTAGCAGAAGGTGAGCGATTGAGCCGCACCGGCAGCTGGACGTGGACCGTTTCCAACCGGGAAAACGTCTATTGGTCAGCCGGACATTTTCGGATCTTCGGTTTCGACCCCGACAAGAAACCGGTCCCTTACCAAAAAGCTCTACAGCGGATCCATCCTGAGGATGTTGGTTTGTTCGAGACGCGTCTGAGCGAAGTGGTCCACGAAAAGAAAGACTGGGACTGCCGCTTTCGAGTCGTCGTTCCCGGTGAGCCGATCAAGCACGTTCGTACCATTGGCAGTCCGGTTGTGGATGAGTCTGGGAATCTATCTGAGTACGTCGGGACGGTGATCGACGTCACTGAACAACACCATGCAACAGCGGCGCTGCAAAAGGCATTTAACGATGTCAAAACGCTGAATGCAGAACTTACCCGGACTAACGAAGAGTTATTGCGCGAGATCCGCGAGCGACAGGAAGCGCAGGAGGCGTTGAAAATTAGTGAGGAACAGCGAATCGCGCACCTAGCCCGAGCCAACGAAGCATTGCGTGGATTTTTAGACACGCTGGCGGACGTCCCGGAGTTGGATGATTTCCTGGGGCAAGTGATGGCATCCATCAACCGGTATTTGGGGGCCGCTCTTTCCACGTTACGGCTTCTGAATACCGAACGGAATCGATTAACGGTGGAATTGGTGCTTAAGGAGGGACGCGTACTAACCCCGATCGAGGCAGGATTTCCAGAGGCGTGGCGATCCGTTTCTCCAGAGGAACAACATCTGACGGTCTACCGGCATAAGCCCACCACCGTGACGCACCTCTTGGATCCGAAGTCACCAACACCGCCCGGTTTGCGGGAGTACTTGGTCAACCTCGGCATCAGGACAGGACTAATCATGCCGCTGACTTCGGGCGGCCAGATGCACGGTTTGCTCGCTTTTTATTTTTATGACGAATGCGAATTCGAGCCCGAGACCCTCGAGATTGCGCGGGCATTGGCCGTGCAAGCCGGAATCGCCATCCATCTCACCCGTTTGGCCAGAACCGCTAAACAGTCCGCCGTCTTAGAGGAGCGAAACCGTTTAGCCGGTGAGATTCACGATTCGTTAGCACAAATTTTTGCCGGAATCTCCATGCAGTTATTTGCTTCCATGGAAGGTCTCAAAACAGAGGAGAACGATAGCCGAGGATATATCGAGCGAGCCAACGAGCTCGCCCACTTCGGTCTAGCCGAGGCCCGCCGCTCGGCTCTCAGCTTACGTTCCGATATCATCGAAGATTCCGGCCTGGTTTACGCCCTGCAAATGTTAGTTGAACGCTCTAATATACCCGGCCGGTTACGCTGCAATTTCAGTACAAAAGGCTTCCGGGAAGAGACCTTATCCCTAACGACAGAACAAGATCTGCTTCGAATCGCGCAGGAAGCTATCAGCAACGCCCTGCGCCATGCAAAGCCTACGGTAATCAGTGTGTTACTAAGAGGAGACTCATCCTTAGTAACACTGGAGGTTAGGGACAATGGCACCGGCATCGACCGGGTTCGCCTGGAGAACGAGGAAGGATTGGGTATCGCCAGCATGCGAGATCGAGCCAAACAACTTGACGCTCAACTCGATATCCGAACCGCGCCCGGACACGGAACTACTATTACCGTGCAGCTGCCGCTACGCGGGGAGACGTGAAAAGTGAAAGGTGACAGGTGAAAGGTAGTACCCTGGGAAAAAGCGACACCACCGTGTGGGCAACGAATGTCATCCATGCAGCCTTATGTGACGCGAACGCGCACACCTTTCACCTTTCACCTTTCACCTTTCACCTTTCACCTTTCACTTCTCACCTCTCACCTCTCACATGAGATAACCCTTCCGGGTCGGCCGTCTTTATACTTTAGTATCATAGAACGAGGGGCGGGCATGGGTGAGAGTCCAGCATGCCGGTAATAAAACTGTGCCCGAAATTGATCCTGGAAGGGACTCGGCTCACTGGTAAGACGGATCTGGCGCTGGCTTTAAATGAGAGTTCGCGAATCACCGGCGTCAGAAAATATCGCTATCATTCACCGATTGTATCGGC